>NZ_CP029639.1:6410000-6667063 GCF_003268635.1 Paenibacillus sp. DCT19 | reverse complement strand
AGACTGTCACTCCTTTTACATGTTCCAAGTGTGGCTTAAGCCATGTTGCAGTGTCGAAATACGAGATATATTGCCTGAATTTATCCCCAAACCCCCGCAGGTCGAAAACAAAAAAAGAAGGAACAACGGAAAATTGTTCACAACTTTATCCACAGGCTGTTGATAATATTATGGGTCAGATCACATATTCACATCCAAAAGTAATACAATCATAGCAAAAGAAGCCCCGCATTTCAACGTATCACGTGATTTTATCCACAAATTCAATAACTTGTGTATAATTTTTAACCACAACACAATATATTGTTTATAATTTGTTTAAGTTTCGACATGGCAACCCTAAAGTCGAAATTATTTTATACACAGGTTATCCGTCAAATGATGCCAAAATGTGTGTAAAAGTATTCTTCGTTTGTGAATAACATGATTGTGGATAACTGAAAAGTGAATATGAGTTATTTTGGACGCGGAAATTACTTAGGGGTGTTCCTTGCAGGTGTTCTTCATCTCTATGAGGCTTATTGGTGATTGAAAAGAAGGTATCCGAGAGGATAGAGGTTGATTGAAATTGCGATAATAAGACATAGAGATGGTAATAGAGGAAGATGAGATATTCAGTTACATAGATAAAGAAGAAGAGCCAACAACCGATCGGTTGTTGGCTCTTGCTTTTAGAATGCGAAATAAGTCAGATCATCAAACTATCTATAGATGAGCAGCAGACATCTTACGCTGGAATTCGGCAATATCGGCATATTCCTCTTGTAGCTTACGAGAGATGCGAATATAGATGGGCAGCAGCTCTTGATAGAGGGTGGCATGTTCTTTAATAGGTGTATGACGATGGGTTGTACCCACCATTGAAGAAACGGCATGAAGCGACTTAATTCGCCCTGTTGCGTAAAGTCCGAGGACAACTGCCCCAAGACAGGAGCTCTCGAAGCTCTCAGGCACGACCACTTCTTGATTGAAGATGTCAGACATCATCTGGCGCCATAACGGAGAGCGTGCAAAGCCACCCGTAGCCTGAATAGAGGTAGGCTGCCCAATCTGTTCTTCCATCGCGAGCAGAACGGTGTAGAGATTGAAAATAACCCCTTCAAGCACCGCGCGGATCATATGCTCTTTCTTATGGTGGAGGGTTAAACCAAAAAATGATCCACGGGCATCTGGATTCCATAATGGGGCGCGTTCGCCCGAAAGGTACGGATGAAAGAGGAGTCCTTCAGATCCAGGAGTAACACGTTCGGCGATTTTGGTGAGCACGTCATAGGAGTTAATGCCGAGCCGCTTCGCGGTTTCTACTTCGGACGCTGCGAATTCATCGCGCACCCAGCGGAACAGCATGCCACCGTTATTGACGGGACCACCGATAACCCACAGATTCTCTGTGAGTGCGTAACAGAACGTCCGACCTTTGGGGTCGGTAACTGGGCGGTCAACGACCGTTCGAATAGCGCCACTGGTGCCGATGGTTGCAGCGACAACCCCAGGTTCAATAGCATTTACGCCGAGGTTGGACAATACCCCATCACTTGCCCCAATAACAAAGGTTGTAGAGGGGAGAGAGCCATTTTTTCAGCCCATTCGTGATGCATTCCCTCTATTGTATGTGTGGTAGGTACAAGTGTGGATAAATGACCGGGTGTAATGCCTGCTACCGCAAGAGCCTCAGCATCCCAGTCCAGCTGCTCTAAATTAAGCAGTCCGGTGCAGGAAGCGATGGAATGATCGACGATATATTGTCCAAATAAACGGAAAAACAAATACTCTTTAATGGAGATAAATTTGGCTGTGCGCTGAAAAAGATCGGGTTCGTCATGGCGCAGCCACATTAATTTGGTGAGCGGAGACATCGGATGAATGGGTGTACCTGTCCGAAGGTAGATGCGATGTCCTACTCCGTTCTCTTGCAGCTTGGCCGACCAAGCTGCACTTCGATTATCAGCCCAGGTGATGCAGCGGGTTAGCGGTTTGTCGTCTTGCCCCATTGCAATGACACTATGCATAGCTGAGCTGCACGACACAAATAAGACTTGTTCTGCCGGAACACCACTTTGATCCATGACCCCACGTACAGAGCGAATGGCAGCCTGTACGATCTCCTCAGGGTCTTGCTCAGCAACATCAGGTGCAGGCGTGTAGAGTGGGTATTCTTGCGTTGAGGTACTAACGACCTCACCCTGTTCCGTGAATAAAACGGACTTGGTACTGGTTGTACCGATATCTATACCAATCATATAGTTGGTCACGTTAATCTAACCTTCTTTCTCCAGTTACGGATCTTATCTAAGCTAATGAAATTTCATTTATACTACTGTACTTAGCAGCAAAATAAAGATCAGTCCCACGACGGATAATAGTGTTTCCATAACAGTCCACGTCTTGAGCGTCTGCGCGACACTCATATTGAAGAATTCCTTGATCATCCAGAAGCCTGCATCATTCACGTGGGACAATACAAGTGAACCAGCACCAGTAGCGAGTACAACCAGTTCGATGTTGGCACCTGGCGTAAGTGCAAGAACCGGAGCCACAATACCAGCAGCGGTTGTCATCGCAACGGTCGCTGAACCCGTAGCTACACGAATCAGGGCTGCAACAAGCCAAGCGAATAGGATCACGTTAATGTTGGCATGGGTGGCAAACTCGGCAATGGCATTACCTACGCCACTGTTGATTAGTACCTGTTTGAAGGCACCACCGCCACCAATAATGAGAATAATGGTCGCCGTAGGCGCCAGACATTCGCTGGTGAAGCGGGAAAGATCGTGCTTGGTGAAACCACGTGCAAATCCGAGCGAAAAGAGGGCGAAGACAACTGAAATGAGCAGGGCAATGATCTCATTGCCGATAAACTCACAGAACACTGTGAAGCCACTCGTAACATTTGGGTCAATGATACTTGCAATAGAACCAATGAGCATTAGAATAACCGGCAGCAAAATGGTAAAGAGCGTAATGCCAAATCCGGGCAGATTACTGCTCGTTTTGGTCGCAAACTGCTCAGCCAGCTCTGCGGGTGGTTCCGTGTGTACCCTTTTGCCGATAAACTTACCAAACAAGGGGCCTGCAATAATCGCTGTCGGAATACCTACTATGAGGGAGTACAAAATCGTTTTTCCCAGATCTGCGCTGAACGCTTCAATGGCAATCATAGGCGCCGGATGAGGGGGAACGAGACCATGTACTGTGGATAAACCAGCCAAAATAGGAATACCAATCTGCAGCAGGGACATATTTGTTTTACGGGCAACGGTGAAGATGATTGGAATCATCAAAATGACACCGACTTCGAAGAAAACGGGGATACCAACGATAAAACCAACGATCATCATCGCCCAGTGCACACGTTTCATACCAAATCGATCCACCAGGGTAGTAGCGATGCGTTCAGCTCCGCCAGATTCAGCCATCATTTTGCCCAGCATAGTACCGAGACCAATAACAATTGCAATGGTACCAAGCGTGCCGCCAAGACCACCCGTAATTGACGAGATTACGTCGGCGGGTTTCATGCCTGTAAGTAAACCGAGCATTAATGCAGATAATAAGAGGGTGATAAATGGATTCCATTTATATTTGGAGATCAATACGATTAGAAAAACAATGGCGATCAATGTCCATACCAGTAAAGTTGCATTGTGGGATAGTCCAAATAGAGTGCTCATGTTGTATGCTCCTTCTTCTCATGTTGTATATAACGCTTACAAATAAATGACGGGCACGTATGCAGTAAAGAATGAACTTACGCATGCCCTTAAATAAAAAAGCAGTGGTCATTTTCCTTTAATATGCCTCAAAAATGAAAATAAATCGCATTTGGTATACTTGTCGACAACTTAAAGCGCAATCATTCATCTCGAAAATGATTGCAATCCAAGTAGCAAACCTCACTATTAATCAGGTTGTACGGGATTGTTCGTTTGGATGAGCTTGACGATCACAATGGTCAGCCATGCGATCATCAAACATCAAAGCTATCGTGTAAAGTTTTGCCGGAATCCTTGAAGTATTGGCGTACACCCGCCTGAATTAAGCTTTTATCTCCTGACTCAAGGGCTTGAATAAGCAGACGATGCTTCTCAATTACAGCGCTTACTTTCTGCTCGCCTTGATTAAATACTTGCTTCGTTGTAAGTAACATGACCGTCATCACAACATATCGGATGCTTCGCCAGAGATGCGAAATGCGGGAATGCTCAGCGGCTTCAATAATCGTCTCGTGAAAAGTTAGATCCTGGTAAGCAAACTCAACCGCATCTTGATGGCGTCCAGCCAGCTCCATTTTGTCGATGATATTATGGAGCTGTGTAATTAATTGTTCTGGAACGGCACTTGCAAGCCGTTGCTGGACAAAGCTTTCAATTAGAAAACGGACATCATATAACTCTTCGACGTCTTTCATTTTCAATCCGAGGACAACCACGCCCATTCGTTCCAGACGAATTAGTCCTTCATTAGACAATGTTCTCAAAGCCTCACGCACAGGTGAACGGCTACTGTCAAAATCAGCGGCAATGCGATTCTCGGATAAAACCTCTCCAGTACGAAGGGTTCCGCTAATAATACGCAGCCTTAGTTCGCAGGCAATGGCTTCCCCACGGGAAGCACCTTGCAACCAAGAAGATGGAAACAGCATAGTGGCTAACGCTCCTATTCAAATAATCAGTTCCTATTGATCATAGCATAACCGTTTATTGAATGAGCATATGTGATCATAATCGACAAGAATCGTAAAGCGATAATTCATCATTAAGGCCAGGGAAATACCAATAAGTATACTTGTATACAAGATGTAATTTGTATCCTACACCTTTCTTGAAAACTTGTAAACCTCACCGTTAAAGCGGATACATTCAATTTTAAATATACGTAGTAGAAGGGAGCATTTTTCGAGAAAATCTGGCATGAAATCTTTGTCGATGAATCGCAGTAAGATTACCCTGTGTGGAATGGACACAAACAAGTCAGATAATTTAATATCATTATCCACATGTGAATAACTTAAAAGATTATAATAATGAGGTAATGATTAATATTTTGAGGTGTGGATAACCTGATATCACGAAAACAGTGATTTTTATGAAGGTGGGTGGGGATAACTTTTTGGGGAGTTAACCGTATGCCCCAATTGGAAATTCCAGCTGTTCAGGAAGAGTGCCAAATTGTAGATGACAACGGCGTTTAGAAAGAGGGAGGAGTCGTGTGGATTTCAGTTGACTTTTCCAGTTGTTCGTGGTTAAATATATAAAGGTGTTTTCTGTGAAGATGAAAATGATTCATCACATAAGTATTTCCTTGTAAGGAGGTGCAATACATTGAGACCTACATTCAAACCGAACGTTAGCAAACGTAAAAAAGTTCATGGTTTCCGGAAAAGAATGAGCACGAGCAACGGCCGTAAAGTTTTGGCTGCACGTCGCCTGAAAGGCCGTAAAGTCCTGAGTGCTTAATGCATGTGAAGACCACCGAGGTGGTCTTTTTTTTCTTAATATCAGATCAATTCGGGCTGGATGCTTCTACAGATCAGGTCTGAATTGACTTCGACGAGTTCAAATGCACAACCTTAATGTATGTTGAATGTTCTCGAAAGCGTACTTCCTTTTCGAAAACATACCTTAATATATATGGGATAATTATGCTTAGGTTGAAAATGACCAATTTATAATGATTCAGGGTCTATGCTCGCGCTTAGAGCAAGTGATTCATATTTATTACAGTAGATTGAGTTCCTGATTGGAGTACCAGTCATCATTCATTCGTGATGAAGTTGTGATCAAGATAGTTTACTGTCATTCAAGAAAGCCTATACTAAATCAGTAATGAGGCCTCCGTCAATATATGATGGTGGAAAACAGCAAGGAGAAGCGCCGTGTACAAAAGACTGCGTTTACGAAACCGGGCGGACTTTAGCCGCGTATACCGGTATGGGAAATCGTTTGCCAATCATCAATTTGTGGTGTATGGCTGCCGCCGTAAAGATACTGAGCAATTCCGAGTTGGTGTATCATGCAGCAAGAAAATCGGAAACGCTGTCGTACGCAACCGGATGAGACGCATGATTAAGGAAATTATACGGCATCACGAGAAAGAGATTGTTACGCAAATGGATCTGATCTTTATTGTCAGAAAAGGTGCGCTCGACATGACCTATCAGGAGATGGAGAAAAGCCTGATGCATGTGATGCGTAAGGCGGTTCTTTTGAAGCCTAATAAAAGGTAAGCCTTGGTTTATTTGTCCTCCTAATTATGGTATGATTTACGGTGGAATGGAATGGTTAAGAGAGGGGTTATGAAGTGTCGCGATTGAAGACATCAAAGGGTAAGTGGATTCTCCTCATTGCAGTTATTGCAATGGTCGCTGTATTAGCTGGATGTACTCCGCAAGGATCCGGGGTTACTACGGAAGATTTAAGAACTAGTGATTCCTTCTGGCAAAGTAATGTAGTTTACTGGTTCTCTTATGCGCTCGATACGTTCGCAGAATGGTTCAGCGGCGAATATGGACTAGCTGTCCTAGTCATGGTGCTTATTGTGCGGACATTGATTTTACCATTGACGATGAAGCAAGTTCGCAGCTCCAAAGCAATGCAGGCTATTCAGCCGCAACTTAAGGAGATTCAAGCCAAGTATAAAGATACACCTGAGAAAGTTCAGCAAGAAACGATGAAGTTGTTTCAGGAGAACAAAGTTAATCCGATGGCTGGGTGTCTGCCTCTTATCATTCAGATGCCGATTTACATCGCACTTTATAACTCCATTTACGGAAACTCCAGTCTAAGAACTCACGATTTCTTGTGGCTTCAACTCGGAGAACCGGATCACCTGTTTATCTTGCCAGTTCTCGCTGCCATCACTACATTCATTCAAACATGGATGATGATGCGTATGAACCCAGCACAGCAGATTGGTCCAATGCAGTTCATGCTATGGGTGTACCCGATTCTGATCTTCGTTATGTCGTATCAGTTCCCGTCCGCCTTGCCGCTCTACTGGTTCTACAGTAATATCTACACGATTGTACAAAACTATTTCCTTTACCGGAATAATGATAAAGTCGTGGCTGAGGTCAACGTGAAGCAGAACAGCTCTTCCAAAAAAGGAGCTAAACGCAAAAACGGTGGCAAAGCGACCGTCTCTGGAAAAGGGTCGAAAGGGGCCAAAAAATCGAAATGACCAAAGTCATTGCGTCAGGAAAAACCATTGAAGATGCTGTAAACCAAGGATTGGCTGAGCTTGGCGTGAGCCGGGACAAGGTCGAGATACAAGTGTTAGAGCAGCCGTCAAAAGGATTCCTGGGTTTGATCGGAGTAAAGGCGGCGAAAGTAGAAGTTAAGCTTCTCCCTGTACCCGAAGTTGTATCAGAGCCGATCAAACCAGCCGCGCCTCTCTCTCAGATGCATGAAGCACCTGAAGATGTCGCAGCTAAAAATCCCTATGAGGAAGCGGCTGCTTTCTTAAAAGAAGTGGCAGCAGGTATGGGGCTGGATGTTGAGGTGCATATCAAGAAACAGCGTGATGGACATGTCTTCAATATTGCTGGGGAAGATCTTGGCATGATCATTGGCAGACGTGGACAAACGCTGGATGCTCTTCAATATCTAACAAACATTGTAGCCAATCGTTATTCGGAGAGTTTCGTACGCATTGTGCTTGATGCGGAGAACTTCCGTCAACGTAGACGGAAGACGCTGGAGGATCTGGCTGAACGATTAGCTGGACAAGCCATTCGTTCGGGTAAGGAAGTTGTACTGGAACCAATGCCGCCACTTGAGCGCAAAGTGATTCATGCGAAACTGCAAAATAACCCGCAGATTAAGACATATAGTAAGGGCGAGGAGCCCAATCGGCGTGTGGTCATTATGACGAAATAACACGAAATTGAAGACGCAATGGCTGCCTGCCCGGTGCAGAAGCCATTGCTTTTTTCGTACAAAAGCCTTTTATAATTATGGCTATCCCTGAGGTAATTGTAAGTCTTTTATTAGAAATGATATGGCGTCCATCCTGGGCGGCAATTTGAAAATAGAGCAAGGAGAGATAACCATGATCAGTGATACGATCACAGCAATATCAACGGCTGTCGGAGAAGCGGGAATTGCCGTGATCCGGATCAGCGGCCCGGATGCAGTAGCAGAGACAGAGAAAATTTTTCGCAGTAAAACGCCATTAACACAGGCTGAATCTCATACGGTACACTATGGTCATATCATTGAACCAAGTAAGGGAGAAAAGGTTGAAGAGGTCCTCGTTACTGTAATGCGAGCGCCAAGATCATTTACGACAGAAGATGTGGTGGAGATCAGTGCCCATGGTGGTGTGGTATCTGTAAAACGTGTTATGGATCTGTTGTTACAGCTTGATATTCGTCTGGCGGAGCCGGGTGAATTCACGAAGCGGGCGTTTCTTAATGGGCGAATCGATCTGTCACAGGCAGAAGGGGTTATGGATCTCATCCGTTCAAAATCAGACCGTGCTTTCTCTGTTGCTCTGAAGCAAGTGGAGGGCAAGCTATCCAGTAAGCTTCGTGATCTAAGACATACGCTGGTCGAAACGCTAGCACATATCGAAGTGAACATTGATTACCCGGAGCATGATGTGGAATCACTCACGGCTGACTTTATTAAGGAAAAATCCAGTCTAGTCATGACTGAAATTGATAAATTGCTAGTCACCGCTGAGCAGGGCAAAATACTGCGTGAAGGTATTACAACAGCCATTGTTGGACGACCTAATGTAGGGAAATCGTCATTGCTCAACGCACTTGCTCAAGACAATCGAGCAATTGTAACCGATATTCCAGGCACAACGCGAGATGTTATTGAAGAGTTCGTTACAATTAATAATATTCCGCTCAAGCTGCTCGATACAGCCGGCATTCGAGAGACGATGGACGTCGTTGAGAAGATTGGTGTCGAGCGTTCCCGCTCCGCAGTCAATGATGCTGACCTTCTATTGATGGTCATTAATGCGGCTGAGCCTCTACATGTGGATGAGATTGAATTGCTCGAACAAATCCGCGGTAGACAATCAATTATCATTATGAATAAAATGGACTTAACTCCACAGGCAGATCGCGATGTATTGCTCCGCTATATTCCAGAAGACCGCATTGTACCGATGTCGGTAAAAGATGATCTCGGTGTAGATCGTTTGGAGGAAGCAATCTCAACACTGTTCTTCAGTGGTAAGCTGGAGTCGGCGGATCTCACGTATGTTAGTAATGTGCGTCATATTGCATTGCTCAAGAAAGCCAAGCAGTCTCTTGTAGACGCATATGAGGCAGCAGAGCAGTTCATTCCTATTGATATGATTCAGATTGATGTACGACTTGCTTGGGAGCATCTAGGTGAAATTGTAGGAGATACAGCGCATGATGCACTGATTGATCAAATCTTCTCCCAGTTCTGTCTAGGAAAGTAAAATTTGCAGGCTTGCACGTGTATCAAAAAGGTGTATGATAGATGAGTTCAATCCCTATTTTAGGTGACGTATTTTAGTTTTAGATGAACAATGACCTATTGTTTTGATATAGATATTACGGATTTTCAAATTCAATTCACGATTAGGCAGGCAGACGCCTAGTTGTTAGAACCGATCGTACATCAGTATAAGTGTGCGACGGTATAAGGGGGTAAACAAAAATGGCTTTTGATGGCGGTAGTTATGATGTTATCGTCGTTGGCGCAGGACATGCAGGTGTAGAATCTGCACTAGCGGCAGCACGTATGGGTTCCAAAACGCTGATGATTACGATCAATCTGGATATGGTAGCCTTCATGCCTTGTAATCCATCCATTGGTGGACCGGCAAAAGGACATGTTGTGCGTGAGATTGATGCACTCGGTGGTGAGATGGGGCGGAACATCGACAAAACATTTATTCAGATGCGGATGCTAAACACAGGTAAAGGGCCGGCAGTACATGCGTTGCGCGCTCAAGCAGATAAGTTCTCTTACCAGCACAAAATGAAAGAAACGATGGAGAATGAACGTAATCTGACCATGCGCCAAGGTATGGTGGATCGTCTTATCGTTGAAGATGATAAATGTGTAGGCGTAGTAACACAGACCGGCACAGAGTATCGCGCTAAGGCAGTCGTCCTGACTACCGGAACCTATCTGCGCGGTAAAGTGATTATGGGTGAATTGATGTATGAGAGTGGACCAAACAATCAACAGCCCTCACTCAAATTGTCCGAGCATTTGCGTGAGCTTGGTTTCGATCTGGTTCGTTTCAAAACAGGTACACCACCTCGTGTGCACAAGGACACAATTGATTTTAGCAAAACTGAAATCCAACCAGGCGATGACGAGCCAAAATTCTTTTCTTATGAAACAGAATCTTCTGACAATGAGCAATTGCCTTGTTGGCTGACCTATACATCTGTTGAAACGCACCAGATTATTAATGATAATCTACACCGTGCGCCAATGTTCTCGGGTGTAATTGAAGGTACGGGTCCTCGTTATTGCCCATCCATTGAAGATAAAATTGTGCGATTCAGCGATAAACCGAAACATCAGATTTTCCTTGAACCAGAAGGTAAAAACACATCGGAATACTATGTACAGGGTCTATCTACAAGTCTGCCAGAAGACGTTCAATTGGCTGTTCTACGTTCCATCCCAGGTATGGAAAAAGTAGAAATGATGCGTAATGGATATGCAATTGAATACGATGCAATGGTACCTACACAGCTCTGGCCTTCGCTCGAAACGAAACGTCTACCAGGCCTGTTCACTGCTGGGCAGATTAATGGTACATCGGGGTACGAAGAAGCAGCAGGTCAAGGTGTAATGGCGGGTATTAATGCAGCACGTAAAGTGCAGGGGAAAGAGCCGGTTGTACTTGATCGTTCCCAAGGGTACATTGGAGTTCTAATCGATGATCTTGTGACAAAAGGGACCAATGAGCCATATCGTTTGCTGACATCACGTGCCGAATACCGCTTGTTGCTTCGTCATGATAACGCAGATCTTCGTTTGACTGAAATTGGTCATGATATCGGATTGATCACCGAAGAACGTTACGCAAAATTCCTCGATAAAAAAGCTAAAGTAGATGCTGAAGTTGAGCGTCTGAAAGTAGCAAAAGTACGTCCTGTGGAAGTTAATGCGAAACTTGAAGAAGCGGGTTCAACACCAATTCAGGATGGAAGCACATTGCTAACCTTGATGCGTCGTCCTGAACTGGGGTATGACTGGATCGAGCAGATCTCTCCATCTGAAGTTGAACTGACTGCTGATATGAAGGAACAAGTCGAAATTCAAATCAAATATGCGGGTTATATTGAGAAACAATTGATCCACGTGGAACGTTTGCAAAAGATGGAGAAGAAGAAGATTCCGGATACGATTGAATATAATGAAGTTCACGGACTTGCGATGGAAGCGAAGCAAAAGCTCTCTACGATTCGTCCAATCTCGATTGGGCAAGCTTCCCGTATTGCTGGGGTTACACCAGCAGATATCTCCATTTTGCTGGTCTACTTGGAGCATTATAACCGTGTAACCGCAGCAAGGGGACAATAATGGACGCTATCCAACAGCAGCTACAGTTGCGCTTAAAAGAACATGGATTAGAGCTGAATGAACTTCAGCTGGAACAGTTTGAATTATACTTTCAGGATCTTGTAGCCTGGAATGAAAAGATGAACCTAACGGGCATCACAGAGCGGGAACAGGTATATACGAAGCATTTCTATGATTCGGTATCGCTTGCTTTTTACACGGATATTTCCAAAGTTGATAAGCTGGCCGATATCGGATCGGGAGCTGGCTTCCCGGGATTGCCACTTAAGATTTGTTTTCCACACTTAAAGTTAACGATCATTGATTCATTGAATAAGCGTATCGGTTTCTTGCAGCACGTAGTGGATCATCTGGGTCTGACAGATGTTGAGCTGATCCATGGAAGAGCGGAAGAGCTTGGACGCAAAGAAGGGTATCGGGATAGTTATGATCTCGTTACGGCACGAGCAGTTGCTAAGTTAGCTGTATTGAATGAATTTTGCCTGCCATTTGTTCGCAAAGGTGGATTCTTCGCTGCGATGAAGGGTGGCGACCCACGCGAAGAAATGAAGGAAGCGGAATTTAGCTTCAACCAGTTGAAGGGACGAGTAAAAGCAGTTCATCCATTTCAACTACCGGTGGAAGAATCTGAGCGTCATATTATTCTTGTTCAAAAGTTTGATAAAACGCCTCATAAGTATCCACGTAAACCAGGTACGCCATTGAAAACACCTTTGGTGTAATTATAGGTAGCTACGATTAAGATTCAAAAATATTGCATCTTGTTAATGCAGCGCATTAGCAGGGTGCATTTTTTTGTTGGATGTAAGGTACATTTCACGAATGGAATGTGGCTCCAAAATAAGTTCTGATTGAAGATTATAGTGTGAGATAACATGTTACTCATCTGCAAGTAGGTTAGTTTTAAGCCCTAAGTTTGTTCGTGGAATGGTGGAATGGATTGATATATGAAAATGGAGATGGAATTCTTCGTCAATATAAGAAGATATTTATTAGGTGTGAAATGTGGTCATGCAGATAGCAACTTTAGTAGGGCGATGTTTCACGTGAAACATTCTTCGTTTCTAATATATATATAAGAGAAACGACAAACCATTTTAACGAATAAAATTCTCCTTTGAAAGTGATGACCTCCTGCATATCGTTCAATTTCAAGCGAATAAAAAGCAGGAAAATTAAGAGCGTTTAAAGAATAGGTAAACATAGGATTATGATAGAAAAGATGATAGAATAGAAGTATCCGATCCTGTGGTTCAGAGATCATAGATTGATATAGATGAGTAGACATTTCATACAGTAAGTCATTGCGTTAGGAAGTGTTAGTACAGGCAAAACTTATTCGAAAAACGACAGTATATATGGGGTCGCATATTGAATAAGAAGCACCTGCATTACAGCAGGAGCTATTACGAAACTAGGTGGTAATATACGGAATGAAAGAACAATTTTCGAAGTTGTTTGGTTTGGCGGATCGCAATAACGGAGACGAAATAAAACAAATTCCGGTCAATGAAATTGTGAGCAGCCCGTATCAACCCCGTACGATCTTTGATGATGAAAAAATTGACGAGTTGTTGCAGACGATCAAGACACATGGGGTTATTCAACCTATTGTCGTCCGCGTACGAAACGGAACATATGAGATTATTGCCGGTGAACGTCGCTGGCGTGCAGTTCGTAAGCTTGGTCTGGATCATATTCCAGCCATTGTACGTGAATTCAACGACTCACAGGCTGCATCCATTGCATTGATTGAGAACTTGCAGCGTGAAGGTCTAACATCGATCGAAGAAGCGGTGGCCTATCAGAAACTAATTGATTTGCATCAGTTGACACAAGAGAGTCTTGCACAGCGTTTGGGTAAGAGTCAGTCGACGATTGCCAACAAGATTCGTCTGTTACAGCTTCCTGAGGGTATCAAAGCAGCTCTAATGGAACGGAAAATTTCTGAACGACATGCAAGAGCGTTACTTTCACTAGATACAGAAGAATTACAGATGAAGCTGCTTGCTGAAATTATCGAAAAAGAACTCAATGTAAAGCAAACGGAAGCACGTGTTGCTTTCTATAAGGAAGCTTCTAAGATCAAAAAATCGAAACGCATTTCATTCACCAAGGACGTTAGACTTGCATTGAATACAATTCGTCAATCGATTGATATGGTTTCTGGTTCCGGTCTGGATATCAAAACGAAAGAAGAAGACCATGAGGATCATTATGAAATCGTTATCCATATCCCGAAACGCAAATAATTGAAGCTTCAGGCGGCAATAGGCCGCTTTTTCTGTCTATAGCACGGAGAATGACATTGATAGAGGAAATGGTAGTTGTTGTTGTGTGGACGATAGCCACCTGCTTGGTGTTAAATGTAGCTTATAACCTACAAGAAAAGACTCCTATTTTATTTGAGGTGAAGTAATTGTCTAAGATTATGGCCGTAGCAAATCAAAAGGGCGGTGTGGGGAAAACGACGACATCTGTTAACCTGGGTGCAGGACTGGCTTCACTCGGGAAGAGAGTACTACTTGTCGATATAGACCCTCAGGGGAACACAACCAGCGGAGTCGGAATCAATAAAGCAGATGTGGCTAATTGCATATATGATGTCATCATTAATGAAGTTCATCCTCAGCAGGCTATTGTAGAAACTCAAATCGAAGGACTTCATATCATTCCTGCAACCATTCAGCTCGCTGGAGCCGAGATTGAATTGGTATCTACGATATCACGCGAAGTTCGCCTGAAAAAATCACTCGCCATGGTGAAAAACAATTATGATTACATACTGATCGATTGCCCACCATCCCTTGGCATGTTGACGATTAACTCGTTGACCGCTTCCGATTCGGTGATCATTCCGATTCAGTGTGAGTATTATGCACTTGAAGGTTTGAGCCAATTGCTTAACACCGTTCGTTTGGTTCAGAAACATCTGAACACCTCTCTGCAGATTGAAGGCGTGTTGCTTACGATGTTTGATGCGCGTACCAATCTGGGGATTCAAGTGATTGAAGAAGTGAAAAAGTATTTTCAGCAAAAAGTGTATTCAACGATTATCCCGCGTAATGTTCGGCTTAGTGAAGCACCGTCTCATGGACAGTCGATTATTACGTACGATCCCCGTTCCCGGGGAGCTGAAGTATATCTAGAGCTCGCAAAGGAAGTGATATCATATGAGTAAGCGGCTCGGAAAAGGACTGGATGCCCTCATTCCATCGCTTTCAATTAATGATGATGACAAAGTCGTTGAAATCCCGATTAGTCAATTGCGGGCAAACCCTTATCAACCTCGTAAAGTATTCGATGAGGATGCAATTCATGAGTTGGCAGAGTCCATTCGCCAGCATGGGGTAATACAACCGATCATTGTACGTACCGTGTTGAGAGGTTATGAGATTATCGCCGGAGAACGGCGTTTCAGAGCTTCTCAATATTGTGGAAATGCCACTGTACCAGCAGTAGTTCGCAATTTCAGCGATCAGCAAGTTATGGAAATTGCGCTGATCGAGAATCTGCAGCGGGAGAACCTAAATGCCATGGAAGTTGCAGTTGCCTATCAGGGGTTGATGGATCAGTTCGCATTGACTCAGGAAGAGCTTTCCGTGAAGGTGGGCAAGTCTCGTTCCCATATCGCTAATTTCTTGAGATTGTTATCTTTACCGGATGAAGTGAAGGATCATGTTTCACGTGGAACATTATCTATGGGTCATGCTCGTGCCATCGTAGGTGTGAAGGATCTGGATATGATGAAACAACTCGCCAAACAAACCATTGATCAACAATGGAGTGTGCGAGAGTTGGAAGAAGCAGTTCAACAGTTGGATCGCGCTAAAGCAAGTGAGGGCAAGGCGAAATCTAAACTGAAGAAGAAAGATCCGTTCATTGATACAGTAGAGGAGTCGCTTCGTGAGCGATTCAAAACAACTGTGAAGATTAAGCATAGCAACAAGGAAAAAGGTAAAATTGAGCTCAACTACTACAGTAAACAAGATCTGGAGCGGCTACTGGAACTGCTGCAATAGACGATGTTTCACGATCAATGACAACATGCGGGGCTTCTCATGGGATGACATATCGCCTCTGTACGATGGAGCAACGATATGTCATATTTATTTTGTTGGGGTGAAATGAAGGCATTACGTTTAATGAATGAACAGAGGTGGTTATGAGGTGGAGAAAGTTATCTATCTAGATCATGCTGCAACATCATGGCCTAAGCCGCCTACTGTTAGTGAAGCGATGATGCAGGCTTTGGATGTAGCAGGGGCTAATCCCGGTAGAGGGAGCCATCGGATGGCTGTTCAAGCAAGTCGTGTGCTCTTTAGCACCAGAAAAGCATTATCTACGCTGTTTGGTGTGAGCAATGCAAACGATATTTCACTTGGTTCGAATACGACAGAGGCTTTGAACCTTGCCATCCAGGGATGGTTAAGCGAAGGCGACCATGTTATTGCAACCATGGCTGAGCATAACTCTGTGCGACGTCCGTTGGAGTACATGCGTAGATCACGAAATGTAACCGTAGATTATGTACAGGTTGATGCTATGGGCGCCGTTGATCTATCGCAGCTTGAGAAGATGTTCCGACCGAATACCCGGTTGGTTGTCTGTACACATAGCTCTAATCTGTTAGGTAGTATTTTACCGGTCAGTGAAATCTCCCAGATGTGTCGTAAACGACAGATTCCTTTACTTGTAGATGCTGCTCAAAGCGCTGGAGTGATACCTGTTGATGTGAAGCAACTCGGCATTGATATGCTTGCCTTTCCTGGCCATAAGGGCTTGTTAGGCCCACAAGGAACCGGCGGACTCTATATAGCTCCAGAATTAGATGTGCAACCTCTACTTCATGGCGGGACAGGAAGTCAATCGGAAGCTATAGAGCAACCTTCTGTCCGTCCCGATCGTTATGAAGCCGGTACACCCAATACAGTAGGCATGGCGGGTCTTGCTGCTGGTGTGAAGCATGTGATGGAACTAACGCCTGAACGAATCTACCAGCATGAATGGGAACTGACACAGGTTATGATGGAAGGTTTAGCCTCTGTACCAGGAATTCGAATGCTCGGCCCAGAAGTTGGACAACCCCGTACTGGATTGTTATCCTTTACGGTAGAAGGGCATGATTCAGCTCAACTTGCTTTTAAACTGGATCGACACTACAACATTGCAGTTCGTTCCGGTTTTCACTGTACACCTCTTGCACATGAGTCCGCAGGCACTACACGAAGTGGAGCGGTTAGGGCAAGTGTAGGGTACAGTACAGTCAAAAGTGATGTGAACACTTTAATTGAGGCTGTGCACGAAATAACAAGACTTAAATAAGTCGCATGGGAATCAATTTCAAATTGATTCAGGGATACATCATTGTTAGGCATGTTATGATCTCAATCCATTATAAAGAGAGTGGATATACTCGGGTACGTATCGCTTGGTTATACGAAGGGGCTTAGGGAATCCTAGGAGGAGTTTTGTATTTCAGGGCTGATCGATCAGGTGATTTCGTAATATAGGCATGATGCTACAGGATACAGACCTTAATCTGAACAAACAAACAGAGGGGTAGTTACACTACATGGCTGAACTAAATGAGCTGATTCTGGAACAATTGCTATGGATTATTGGCGGAATGGCATTACTATTGGTAATCTTGCTGGTGACTAGCATTGCACAGGGTGCAAAGTTGCGTAAGTTTAAACGGAAATATGAAGCGATGATGTCTGGCACAGGAGTAGAAGATCTGGAGACGTTGTTAATTAATCTGAAGATTCAGATGGATAGCATTGAAGATGAACACAAGCTGCAAACGAATCAGCTACAAGCAGTCATGCAGAAATTGACCCATATGCAGGGTAAAGTAGGGGTTAAGCGTTACAATGCTTATGGTGAAAGAGGTAGCGATCTCAGCTTTTCCATGGCAATGATTAACGATAATCAAGACGGTATGATCCTCACAGGTCTTTATAATCGTGATGGTTCGTATGTCTATGCTAAACCTCTTAAAGGGGGAGAGTCCACGTATACACTTTCCCCTGAAGAGAAAGAAGCGATTACTCTGGCACAGCAAGCAGAGTAGAGCGAGCATGCCATTCTCGAATGGCCGAGTAAAGACTGCTGGATATAATCTCAGACATGCGCATAACCAAGCTGAGCCTTGTATTCTGCAGAACAAAGTATTCCATGAAGCCGCCGACGTTAACGATACCTGTCAGATGGATATCGCCGACCGGCGGTAATTCTTTATTTACACCAGCTCCAGGCTTCAATGGCCCATTGACTACTTGAATGCAACCAACACTGGAGGATTGTCCGAGACAGGCATCAATTCCGATGACATATGGATTATGGTGTGTGGCTTGGATTTTGTGAAGTGTTTCTTGCAGATTCATAGCATGTACGGGTTCATCTAGTGTGCCATAAAGGTGGAAGAGAGGGCTGTCCCATTTAGCAAGAGCTGAACCTACCAGTGGACCTAAGCAGTCCCCAGTAGATCGATCAGTACCGATGCATACGATTACAACATTTTGTAACGAGTGAGCTTTGTAGAGATGAAACATTAAGCGATGAATAATAGCAGAATGTACGCCAGGATCGGTATGAGGAATTTTCAAGCTGGTCAACTCTTGGGATGAAAATGAATGCGAGATGGGTTTCATAGGATCTATCCTTTCCCCTTGAAATGGTAGTAACAGTATATGGAAGGATAGAGCGTTTTATACTTGGTCAGGACAAGCTTTTTCATGAGAAGGTTATGATGTGACCCAATGAGGGTAAATTGGAGCTAAGTAAGATCGAAGGGAGCCGGGCATGGACGAATGGTTAGATGATTGGATGTTGATTGCTTTTGATTCTACTCAGCAGGCACTACGAGCGGAGATGTTGTTAGAATTTGCTGAGATTGAGATCGACTTATTTCCAACACCGAAAGAGATTACGGCAGGCTGTGCACTCTGTATTCAGTTTCCCAAGGAAGATGTGCTGAGGGTGCAACAGATCATTCGGAATGAGTTCGTGGAGATTCGAGGCCTCTATTTCAAAACGGAAGACAGCTATGATAACATACCGATGTAGAGGGGGATGGATGAATGTGGTCGTTTAAATATATGACTGTTCCTGAGCCTACGAGTCCAATAGAAGCGGCTCTCAGTTGGACAGATCAATTATGGAACAAAGTTGCTGATGCAGATATGTGGTTTAATATTTTATTCAGTTCCCTGAGGATCTTACTTATCTTTATTGTTACTCGAATTGTGATTAAAATTGTGTCGCGTATTATCGATCGTAGTATGAAGCAGAAGCAGGAAGGCCGCCTTCGCGTTAATCCTCGCAGATTTGTTACGGTAGGTGAATTGCTGAAGAACGCCACCTCAATAACGTGTAACTTCATCATGGTGTTGCTGGTATTATCAGAGATTAATGTAAAAGTAGGACCGTTACTTGCCAGTGCTGGTGTGCTCGGGCTTGCAATCGGTTTTGGTGCACAAGGATTAGTGAAAGATGTAATTACGGGTTTCTTCATTATATTAGAGGATCAATTTGCTGTAGGGGATGTCATTCAGACTGGCACGTATAAAGGAACGGTTGAGGTTATCGGACTCCGAACAACCAAGTTGGTCAGTTGGCAAGGTGAGGTGCACATCATACCTAATGGTACCATTGCCAGTGTAACGAATTTCTCGATGTCCAATTCACTTGCTGTTGTAGACATTCCAATGAAGGCTGATTTGAGTTTGGATGAGTCGGTTCATTTGGTAAAGCGAGCGTTAGTTGGTATTGAAACTCGTGATCTCAACATTGTAAAAGTTCCAGATGTACTTGGAATACAATCGATGTCTACCTCAGAGTACGTTGTTCGCATCGTTGCAGAGTGTATGCCAAACTCCAGATCTTCTGTAGAACGTCAGATTCAAAGTGATGTGAAGAAATCACTGGAGTATCAAGAGATGAGCAATCAAGCAGCGTTAGAGCAGGCAGCAGGCAAAGAACAGGATGAGGGGGATGGCACAGGTGGAGCGTAAAATTTTTCAGCTCGGGGACATCGTGCAGATGAAGAAGCAGCATCCATGCGGAAGCAATGAGATGGAGATCATTCGTATGGGGATGGATATCCGTATCAAATGTGTAGGGTGTAAACATAGCGTGCTTATTCCAAGAGCGAAGTTTGAGAAAAACATGAAAAAAGTGCTACGGTCAGCAGAAGATCTAGCTGAATCATAAGTACATTTGAAGCTAAATCATGAGCAAATCACTAGCAGAATGAAGAATATGAATTTGAATAAATCATACCTAAAATAGCGTTTACATGCAGGCTGGGCTAGGTATTGCGTTCTGTAAATGATCATGCTATAATCAATATTGCTGCGGAAAGGTACCCAAGAGGCCCAAGGGGGCTGACTCGAAATCAGCTAGGCGTGTCACAGCGTGCGTGGGTTCGAATCCCACCCTTTCCGCCACTTCACTTGTACATGTTAAAACATTCGATTACTCAACGAAGCGTTGAGTTATATAAGAAGGAAGTCTTCCTAATAAGGAAGGCTTTTTTTGTTTGCTCATTCTTTTTATAGGGTAGCAAAAGCAAAGGAATGAAGTGAAGTAATCACGATTAGCTATGGACGCAAAAATAAAGAGCCCCTAAGGGCTCTCTATCCGGCGGTGCATTCGGTTAGTAGGAAACAATCTGGCGTAAAGATTAGAAACTTTGGCGTACTGCTGAAGCAATACTCGTGCTTAGGACACAGGGTCTTACACACAACCACTTGCTTCTTATATTACGTGATGCATTTCCGAAACGGCTTCGTTGTCCAACGGAACCACACCTCTCTCGTGCACCGCCTGATTGTATTATGTGCTTTATTTCGTTTTATATACGTTGAGCTGAAAAAAAGTTTTACTTAGTGGACACGAGCCTTAGTCAGCTTCTTCCACTTACGATTATGATTGCTTGTCTCTGGGAAGGATTCACCCTTATGCAGCGTTACTCGCTTTGGATTGTTGATCTCCGTGTGAAAGCTATTCTCACCGACTTCGGTGTACTCGCCATCATTTGGAGCTTTGTCTCCTGGTTCAAACTCAGTTCTTTCGCCCATGATATGAAAAACCTCCTTGGCTAATGTATTTCGTTGTAGCTTCTGTAGTGTGCTCCATAGTACGGGTGATCATGTGTCATATATAAAGGGAACGTTTGCTTGCATTATGGTTCTGTATTTGTTATATTAATATAGTTCGAGTTTGTGCTCGTTCCTTGCTCTCAACCTGGATTGAGGGCCAGAGTCCATAAGGAGGTGAAAATTATGCGCAAATATGAAGTGATGTACATTATTCGTCCTGACGTTGAGCAAGAAGTTGTTCAAGCTACAGTCGATAAATTCCAAGGCATCATCTCCAACGGCGGTGGTGAAGTTACAGCTCACGACGTTATGGGTAAACGCCGTCTTGCGTATGAGATCAAGAAATTCCGTGATGGTGTTTATGTTTTGGTACACTTCACTGCTGAACCAGCAGTTGTTACTGAACTTGAGCGTCTCATGAAGATTTCTGACGAAGTAATTCGTTATCTCATTACGAACGACGTTAAGTCTGCTTAAGACAAAACTCGTGATTAACGCACCAATACGCTCTGAAGGAGGGGATTACATTGTTGAACCGTGTCATTCTGATCGGCCGGTTAACCCGGGATCCTGAGTTGCGTTATACTCCAGCAGGAGTAGCAGTTACGCAATTTACTTTGGCAGTGGACAGACCGTTTACAAGCCAAGGGGGAGAGCGGGAAGCGGATTTCATTCCGGTCGTAACCTGGAGACAGCTTGCTGAGACTTGTGCAAACTATTTGCGCAAAGGACGCCTAGCTGCAGTCGAAGGACGCATTCAAGTACGGAACTACGAGAATAACGAAGGAAAACGTGTATACGTGACCGAAGTCATTGCCGATAACGTCCGTTTCTTGGAGTCAGCTAACCGTGATAACAACGGTGGCGGCGGTGGGCAACCAATGCGTGAAGAGCCTTCTTACGGAGGCGGCGGGCGCGCGAACAATAATAATTCGCGTAGCAACAATCAGGATCCTTTTTCCGATGACGGAAAACCGATTGATATATCGGATGATGATTTGCCATTTTAACGTGAACCGATTCTCTAAGGAGATATTAGTTACACGATAGGAAAGGACTGAAAAGCATGGGCTTCAAGCAAAGAGAAGGCGGAGACGATAAAAGACCAGCACGTCGTGGCGGTCGTAACAAACGTCGTAAAGTATGCTTCTTCACAGCAAACAAAATTACTCACATCGATTATAAAGATACGGACTTGCTTCGTAAATTTATCAGCGAACGTGGAAAAATTTTGCCACGCCGTGTAACAGGTACTAGCGCTAAATATCAACGTGCTTTGACGATTGCAATCAAACGCTCCCGTCAAATCGCATTATTGCCATACACTACTGAGTAGTCTTACTCAGCATGGATACCAAGCAGTCGGCTTATAGCCGGCTGCTTTTTTGCATATTCATTAATTACTTATTTCAAAATGCACTTGCGTTTGGATATTATTCGGCTAAATTGTGCATTAGGAAAGTCCGATGTTA
Source organism: Paenibacillus sp. DCT19 (assembly GCF_003268635.1). Lineage (NCBI taxonomy): Bacteria > Bacillati > Bacillota > Bacilli > Caryophanales > Paenibacillaceae > Paenibacillus > Paenibacillus sp. DCT19. Next base: position 6,644,947 of record NZ_CP029639.1, on the reverse strand, counting down.
TGATATAAGGTATAGGCTAAATGAAGGTGGTCATATTAAAGTTCACTACATCAGGAGATTATAATGAACAAATCGAAACGCAAAAAACAGCAAAAACGGAAAAGTAGTTTACGATTTTGGCTTATCGCTACTTTGCTCCTTGTCGTTGTATATATATGGCTTCAGCAAAAAGATGATGTATATGAAATATGGCCGGGGAGCTCGCAAGAAGTTATTCCAATTACAGGCCTACATCCCCTTGTCGCTGAGAGTGAGGAGCTGTTGGTACGAAAAGCAGCCAGGCGTGGCATAGAGGTTGTCATTACTCATGGTTATCGAAGTATAGAGGAACAGGATGCACTGTTTGATCAAGGACGTACAGGTACTGGGAACATTGTCACCAACGCCAGAGGCGGAGAATCTTATCACAATTATGGATTAGCCATTGATTTCGCTCTTCGTACACCTCAAGGAGAGATTGTATGGGATATGGAACGAGACGATAACGGTAATGGTGAGCCTGATTGGATGGAGGTTGTTGCGCTTGCAAAAGACCTGGGATTTACTTGGGGAGGGGATTGGGCTAACTTTCCCGACTACCCTCATTTGCAAATGGATTTTGGCTTAAGCATTAACGAATTAAAGCGGGGCAAACGACCACCGGTTATGCAATAATTAATATTATTAATATTCACTTATACGTATGTTTATTAGTAAAGTCCTGCATTTTGCAGGGCTTTTTTCATTGTTTTGTAAAAAAAATGATAAAAGATGACAATTAGTCCTTTACAGCAGTAAATAAAAAAATTTATACTATAATAACTAGCAATAAACCGTTGATTCAATAAAAGGGTAGCCAGTATCATATTTGTATATATTTGTTTGTAAGTATGCGTTTACTTCTAAACGACTAGAACTAACCACACATATCACAAAGTTAACATATATGTTTATTATAAGAGATTATATCGGCTATATGCTACACTTATATATACATTATATGTAACGTTAATGTTATGTTTATAATTTTGACAACTCTACTTAATGTAAAACTTCCAGATGTCCCCCTCCTTTAATGCTCGAAACTCCTTAATATTTACCTTTTTAGCATAGCTAATACCCAAAACTGTGGTATAAAAAACATTTATTCCAAAAATCTCAAAATAAGCATTGACGTCACCTAAATTTACACGTATGATTACATTAATTATTTTGCTATATAATCCCGGTAGGAATGCTCAACATTAATTGACCAATGGTCTAAATTAAAATACAAAAGTTTAATTCATTTGCTGAATTCGCATTTTGTATAAAAATTTGTTCGTTGTCTTCAAAAACATGGAAATATACAGTGGATGCATTCATCTTGTGAAGAATACATTCTGCGGAAATTTTGGGGTTAGGGTGATTGATTTGAATACAGACCTATTGGAAGTCAGAAATCTAACTACATCTTTCAGAATTGAAGATGACTATTACGCAGCAGTTGACCACGTTAACCTTACCGTTAAGAAAAATGAAGTGTTAGCTATCGTAGGAGAATCGGGATCGGGAAAAAGTGCATTTGCCTTCTCACTGATGGGCTTGCACAACAAAGCAAAAATTGAAGGTCAAATTTTGTATAAAGGACAGGATATAGCTAATATATCTCCTAACAAATTAAACAAACTTCGTGGTAATGAGATGGGTATGATTTTCCAGGACCCGTTATCAGCACTAAATCCTCTAATGATTATCGGCGAACAGATCGAAGAGATTCTGACGCTGCATCAACCTAAGCTTTCTTCCAAAGATAAGAAAGTGAAAGTTATCGATCTGCTTAACCAAGTCGGAATTCCACGACCTGAACATATTTATAAGCAGTACCCTCACGAACTATCAGGCGGTATGAGACAGAGAGTTGTTATAGCCATTGCGATTGCCAATAAACCTGAACTGTTAATTGCCGATGAGCCAACTACCGCACTGGATGTTACCATTCAACTACAAATCCTAGAACTTATTCGCGATCTGAAGAATGAGATCAATGCAGGCATCATCCTAATCACGCATGACCTCGGTGTAGTAGCTGAAATGGCCGACCGGGTTGCAGTCATGTATGCAGGTGAGATTGTTGAAATTGCAGATATCTATACCTTGATGAGCAATGCTCAACATCCTTATACACGTTCACTATTAAATTCTATTCCTACGATTACAGATACAGACGAGAAGTCGAAGCTGCATGTCATTCAAGGCATCGTTCCTTCACTTAAAAATCTTCCTCGCCAAGGGTGCCGCTTCAAGGCCCGAATTCCATGGATTGATGATTCGGCTCATGAAGAGAACCCACAGATGCATGAAATTGCGCCAGGTCACTATGTAAGATGCACCTGTTACCAGCACTTTCATTTCCCTGATCAAAGCTGAGGAGGAACAACATAATGGCACTACTAGAAGTAGAAGGACTCAAAATACATTTTCCGATTCGTGGTGGCTTGCTCAAGCGCGAGATTGGAAGTATCAAAGCAGTTGATGATGTTAGCTTCTCCATCGAACAAGGACAAACCTATGGACTTGTCGGGGAATCTGGTTCTGGTAAAACGACGACAGGAAGAGCCATTATCGGTCTGAATCACGTAACAGAGGGCAAGGTCATGTTTAATGGCAAAAATCTAGCCACAGAACGTCGTAAAGATCGGCAGCTTCAGCGCGATGTGCAAATGATTTTCCAGGATCCGTACTCTTCCCTTAATCCGAAGAAGCGGGTTATTGATATCATTGCCGAGCCACTCCGTAACTACGAGCGACTGACGGCTACGGAAGAGAAAAAACAAGTAAGAGAATTACTAGAGAAGGTCGGGCTTAGTCCTGAATCCATCTACAAATATCCACATGAATTCTCCGGTGGTCAACGTCAGCGGATCGGAATTGCGCGAGCAATCGCCTTGAAGCCGAAACTGATCATTGCTGATGAGCCTGTATCCGCACTGGACGTATCGGTACAAGCCCAGGTGCTAAACTTCATGCAGGATATTCAAAAGGAATTGAATTTGACCTATCTGTTCATTAGCCATGATCTCGGGATCATAAGGCATATGTGTAATCAGATTGGGATTATGTATAAAGGTCGATATGTGGAGCAGGGAACAACAGATGATATTTTTGAGAACCCACAGCATATCTATACCAAACGTCTTATTGCAGCTATTCCGGATATGGATCCAAGCAAACGGGAGGAAATGGTTGCCTTTCGTAAAATGGTCAAGTCAGAGTACGAGAATTCATATCGAAACTTCTTTGATGAGGAAGGGCTTGCATACTCGCTCCAATCCATTTCTAATACTCACCGAGTAGCTCTACCTCAGAAAGGTTGAAGACCATGTGGAAAATAATAGTACGAAGAATCATGATTATGATCCCTCAGATCTTTTTGCTTAGTCTTTTGGTCTTCTTGATGGCCAAGGCGATGCCAGGGGATGCACTAACCGGTTTGCTTGATCCAAGCATTGATCCGAAAGCACTGGATGAACAGCGGGAACGACTTGGCCTTAATAATCCATGGTATGTGCAGTATTGGGACTGGATCAGAAATGCCGCACAAGGTGATTTTGGACAATCCTTCCGATTTAAAATGCCAGTTATGGATCTCATTGGTCAACGTATAGCGAATACGTTCTGGCTTGCGTTTGCAACACTTGTATTCACGTATTTAATTGCGATTCCACTAGGTATTATCAGTGGTCGTTATAATGATACATGGTCTGACCGATTAATTACGGGTTATACCTATCTAGGTTTTGCAGCACCATTATTTATTTTTGCACTCGTTATGTTGTGGATTTTTGGTTTCCACTTTGGCTTATTCCCGACGGGAGGTAGCGTAGCACCTGGACTTACACCAGGAACATTCGAGTACATTGCAAGCAAGTTCTATCATTTGTTATTACCGGCATTATCTATGGCATTGATTACTACAGTATCAACTGTTCAGTACTTGCGTAGTGAAATTATTGATATCAAGCATAAAGAATTTGTTCTTACTGCTAGAGCCAAGGGTGCCTCGGAATCACGAGTGTACAACAGACATATTTTGAGAAACTCTCTACTGCCGATCGCCGCATTCTTCGGTTATGAGATTACGGGGCTTATCGGAGGAACGATTTTCATTGAGAGTATATTCAGTTATCCGGGCATGGGGCAGTTGTTCCTGACCTCAATCTCTCTTCGAGATTTCAGTGTTGTAACAGCGCTTGTCCTACTATTTGGTATAGCTACAATTCTAGGATCATTGTTGTCTGACATTATTCTGGGATTGGTAGATCCGCGTATTCGGATTAAGTAAGAACTTGAAGATTTCGGGGTGAATAAGATGAGCAAGGCCAATGATGTCGTTATAACTTCACAGAAGATTGATAAAAGCCCCTCCAGCCTGAACATATTGTGGAGGGAAATTGTCCGAGATAAGATTGCATTAATCTCGCTCATATTTTTGGGGGTCGTCTTATTACTGGTATATGGAACAGCACTGCTCTTGGATCAAGATGAAATCGTAAAAGTAGATTTGTTCGCCTTGTATGAGCCGCCTTCTGCGCAATATTGGCTCGGGACTGACTACGGAGGTCGTGATGTATTCGGACAACTAATCATCGGTACACGTAACTCACTAACGATTGCAATCCTGGTTACGCTAATGACAGGGTTATTGGGAATCGTGGTCGGTATCCTATCCGGTTACTTCGGAGGATTAGTTGATAATATATTCATGCGTATTGTTGATTTCTTCATGGTTCTTCCGTTTATGATGATCGTTATCGCGTTTGTTACAGCAGTACCCAAATATAATATTATTTCGTTCTCGCTAATTATGACTGCCTTCCTATGGATGGGGATTGCTAGGCTGATCCGGTCTAAGGCATTGCAGGAGCGTGAACTAGAATATGTAAAAGCGTCAAAAACATTGGGATCATCCCATGTGAAGATTATCTTCTCACAGGTTCTTCCCAATCTAAGTTCGATAATTATCGTAACGATGACGTTGAACCTCGCTGCCAACATTGGCCTCGAATCCGGGTTGTCTTTCCTGGGGTTTGGTTTCCCAGAAAGTACGCCTAGTCTTGGAACACTCGTAAGCTATGCTCGTAATCCGCAAACGTTGGAATTTAGATGGTGGATATGGCTACCTGCGTCACTACTAATCTTAGTATTGATGTTGAGTATAAATAATGTCGGACAAGCTCTGAAGCGTGCGACTGATGCAAGACAAAGAAGAGGTTAAAAAAAGGGAGGAAAGGTTCATGAAAAAAGGATTTTTTTCACGGGGTATATTTTTCACAGTGATGTTGGTCTTCGTACTGGTGCTTGCAGCATGTAGCTCAGAGAAAGAAGCAACTCCAGCGCCTACGGCTAATCAAGGGGAAGAGAAGACGGAAGAAAAGCCTGCTAATGAAGAGGGCGTTTACTCCATTGAAGATTTCAACAATGTTAAAACAAATGAAGGCACAGCGATTGAAGGCGGATCAATCACCTATGGTCTCGTTTCCGATACGGCTTTTGAAGGTACATTAAACTTTAACTTCTATTCTGGTAACCCGGACTCCAAAGTTCTGGGATGGTTTGATGAAGGTTTGCTAGATTGGGACAAAGACTATGTATACACTAATGATGGTGCAGCAACATACGAAACATCCGAAGATGGCAAGACGTTCACATTGACGATTCGTGATAACGTAAACTGGCATGATGGCAAGCCTGTAACAGCTGAAGATCTGCAGTTTGCTTATGAAACTATTGGTAGCAAAGACTATGATGGTCCTCGTTACGATTCCAACTTCACAAGTGTAGTAGGTATGGACGAGTTCCATGCAGGTACTGCAGATACAATCTCTGGTATTAAAGTGCTGAGTGAGAAACAAATCAGCATTACGTATAAAGAATCCACACCTTCCCTGTTGACAGGTGGTGTGTGGACTTACCCACTCGCTAAACATATCTTCGGTGATATGGAAGTAGCGAAAATGTCTTCTTCCAAAGAAGTACGTGAAACGCCAATTGGTTTCGGTCCATTTAAAGTTGAAACCATTACTCCAGGTGAGTCAGTAACTTATGTGAAGAACGAAGATTACTGGCGTGGAGCTCCGAAGTTGGATAAAGTAACTTTGAAAGTTATTAACCCAACAACGGTTGTTCAAGAATTGAAATCTGGCGGCGTAGACCTCGTAGATGCGTTCCCGACAGATCAATATAAAGACAATGCGGACATGTCTAACGTAGAATTCCTTGGTACGATCGACCGTGCTTACACGTACATCGGTTTCAAACTGGGTACATGGGATGCTGACAATGGTAAAGTTGTAAGTAATACAGATGCTAAAATGGGCGACAAAAACTTGCGTAAAGCAATGTGGATGGCTGTAGATAATGATCAGGTTGGTAAACGTTTCTATAACGGTTTGCGTTGGAATGCAACAACTCTGATTCCACCATCTCACCCTGAGTTCCACGATTCTAACAACCCAGGTGTTGCTTATGACCCTGAAGCTGCGAAAAAATTGCTAGACGAAGCTGGATACAAATTAGATGGTGAATTCCGTACCAATCCGGACGGTTCCCCACTCGAAATTAACTTCGTATCTATGACAGGTGGCGACACAGCTGAACCACTGGCACGTTACTATGTTCAATCTTGGGCAGCAATCGGTCTGAAAGTAAACCTTGAAATGGTTGAGTTCAACAGCTTCTATGACCGCGTAGGTAACACAGGTAAAGATGATCCTAACATTGATGTATATCAAGCAGCATGGGGCGTTGGTATCGACGTAGATCCTTCTGGATTGTATGGCCGCGACGCACTGTATAACTTCCCTAGATTCTCTAGCGAAGAAAACGACAGATTGCTGGCAGCAGGTGTATCCGCTGAAGCATTCGATGTAGACAAGCGTAAAGAGATTTACAACGAATGGCAGCAGTACATGGTTGATGAAGTTCCTGTATTCCCAACACTGTATCGTGCAGTTGTAGTACCTGTTAACAAACGTGTAATGAACTACGCAATTGGTGACGGTACTGGCGTATACTTGCACGAATTGGCTGTTAATGCAGACAAAGCTGTCGTAGCTGAGTAAATCTAAAGTCGTGCATGATCTAAAGTGCCACGATTAGAAGTAAAGGTTACTTTTACAATGATTTAACATCGATTAAGGATTGGGGTCCTTCGTAACTTTCGGTGATTAAATCTATGAATCATTCTTCTAGGATGTTATAAAATGAACCATCTAAACATGGATTTCTACACTCTGGCATGGGTGTAGGAATCCATGTTTTTATTTGATGACAAAAAAATAAAAAAAATTTAACTTTTTTTCAAAAAAGTGCAGACAAAATGCCTCTTCACTTCGTCTATATAGGTAAGAGGTGAATTCATGATGAAAAAGTGGTGGAAACGTGCAGGAATGCTGTTAGCTCTGCTCATTATTATATATTTGGGTGTTAAACCAGACATGTTAGTAGGCAAACCGGGAATCAAAGCGGAGTCTGCTGTGCTGATGGATATGCGAACAGAGCAGATTTTGCTGGACTTTAATGGTTCAGAAGGAACAGCTCCGGCAGGGGTCAGTAAGTTAATGACCGAGTTGCTTGTTCTCGATGCGATCACAAACGGAGATATCCATTGGGAAGATTCTGTTACGATTAGTTTGTATGCAAGCTCGGTTGGCGGAAGTCATCTAGCTTTGAAGCAAGGTGAGCAATTCACGGTGCGTGAGTTGTTTCAGATTGTAGCCGTGTACTCTGCAAATGATGCGGCCGTTGCACTCGCTGAGTATATCAGCGGATCAGAACAAAACTTTGTGTCTGCGATGAATAAGAGAGCTGCGGCCATTGGATTATCAGACACGACCGTATTTACGAATTCAACTGGATTGAGCGAGAAGCTGCTGGGTCCCAACCGTCCTGAAGCGATTCAAGGGCAGACCGTGATGACAGCTATAGATGCATGTAAATTAGCTAAATATCTTATTACCAACTACCCACAGATTTTAGAGACCTCCAGTCAGATGCAGGTGTCCATCCATCAGCGAGGCATGTATATGAGCAATACGAATTGGATGTTGTCCTCCCTAGGTGGCCCATATGCTTATGATGGCAATGATGGATTGAAGACAGGATATGACGAGGATTCAGGGTACCACTTTGTTGGAACAACGGAGCGCAATGGTAAACGATTGATTTCGGTTGTATTTGGTTCCGAAAGCCGGGAAGGACGCTTTGTGGAAACGAAGAAGTTGTTCAACTACGGGTTTGCTGGATCACAGTAACATACCATATAACCATGCAACGGGAACTCGGATGTCTATCTACCAACCGGCGATGTCAGATGGGCGTTCTTTCCAATATAAGCTTGATCATGATAATATGGATTTACGGAATATTCCATAATATTATGAATTTCACTTATAAGGGGGAAATGAATTGAACTCGATTAGCAAGAAGGTATATGCATTAACGCTGAGCATGGCTATGTCTATTGCTCTGATTCAGCCTGCAGTACAAGCTGCGGAAGCTGTTAAACCTACAGCAACCGTTGCAGAAACAATCGCTTCAAAAGCAACACAAACGTTACAACAACTGGGATACATAGACGGTACAGTAGAATCAAACACGCCGATTACTCGAGCAGAGGCAGCAGTTATTTTACAGCGTGTACTTAAATTGGATGCTCCAGCTTCACTTACTGGTTTTGCGGACGTATCAGCGAGCGATGAGGCAGCACCGGCAATTTATGCGCTGAAGCAAAGCGGGCTGATTCAAGGAAAAGCGAAAGGTTATGCTCCAGATGCACCACTGACACGGGCACAGATGGCCTCGTTGTTTACTCGGGCATTTGAATTAAAAGACAACGGAATTCAAGTTGTATACAGCGATATGAAACAGATTCCGGCGGTTCATGTGGAAGATGCTGTACGGATCAAGCAACATTTTATCATTGAAGGCTCAGCATTTAATGCCAAACAATCTGTAACTCACGGGGAATTTGCTGATGCGCTTTATCTTGCGCTAGGTCTAGATGTGAAGTCTGAGGGTCTTACACCGCTAGAGTACTTCTTCAAACAGCCTGCTCAGGCAGGATTCCAAATGTCCCCAGATGGTAAACATCTGGCTTACTTGGAGCCGTGGAATAACCGTATGAACATCGTGGTCAAAGAGAATGGACAGGACAAGTCTGTTCGGGTGACGAGCGAGTCTGAACGGAGCATCATGGGATTTGGATGGGCAACCGATAATAAGCTGCTCTACATCAAAGATGCTGCAGGAGATGAGAACTACCACATCTATGTAACGGATATTGATGGCAAAAACAATAAGGATCTCACACCATACCCTAACACCAGAGCGAGTTTAATTGATCCGCTCGAAGGTGTGCCGGATGAAATTCTGGTGGCAATGAATAAACGTGATCCTCAGATTTTCGATGTATATCGCATCAATATCAATACTGGTGAGGCCACTCTTGCTGCAGAGAACCCAGGTAATATTACGGGCTGGCTGACAGACCATGAGGGCAAAATCCGTGTGGCTGTATCCAGTGACGGCAATGTCTCTTCATTGATGTATCGTGATTCTGAAGATAAGCCATTTGAGCCGTTGTTAACAACAAAGCTGGGAGAGACTTTTGCTCCAGTTATGTTCACGTACGATAACAAAAATATCTACGCAATCTCTAACTTGGATCGGGACAAATCAGCAATTGTTGAGTATAGCCCTAGCACTAAGCAAGTAACCAAAACGATCTTTGAAAACAAAGACGTAGATGTTAATAGTTTTGTGCCATCCAAAGCCAAAGGTAAAATTCTTGCAGCTGTATACGAAACGGATAAAGTAAACTATGAATTTTTTGATGCTGAATTCAAAAAGCTGATGGAAGACATCAAGGCTAAGGTTCCAGGCAAAGAGATTAGCCTGTCCAGTATCAGTGAAGAAGGCCAGGTATTATTTATTTCCTATAGCGACAAGTCGATGGGCACGTACTACTTCTATGATTCGGTAACAGGCAAGCTGGATAAGCTGGCCGATGCTGCCCCATGGATTGATGAGGACAAAATGTCCGACATGAAACCAATCTCGTACAAATCACGTGATGGATTGACCATCCATGGATATCTGACATTGCCGAAGGGAGTCGAGGCTTCCCAGTTACCATTGGTCGTGGTGCCACATGGTGGACCTTGGGCTCGTGATTCATGGGGTATAACCCTGAGATCCAATTCCTCGCTAGTCGAGGCTACGCTGTGCTGCAGGTGAACTTTCGTGGATCTACAGGTTACGGTAAGGAATTCCTGGATGCAGGCAATAAACAGTGGGGCAAAGACATGCAGAACGACATTACAGACGGAGTAAATTGGTTGATTGAAGAAGGAACCGTTGATGCGGACCGAGTAGCGATCTACGGAGCATCTTATGGTGGATATGCTGCCTTGGCTGGTCTGGCGTTCACTCCAGACGTATACGCTGCTGGAATCAGCTATGTTGGACCTTCCAACATCTTCACTTTGCTGGACTCACTGCCACCTTATTGGGAATCAGAGCGCAACATGTTCTATGAGCGTGTAGGTGACCCAGAGAAGGATAAGGAGCTGCTTACGGCGATCTCGCCATTGTTCCATATTGATCAGATGAAGGCGCCTTTGTTCGTCGTTCAAGGAGCGAATGACCCACGTGTTAAACAGGCTGAATCAGACCAGATTGTTGAAGCGCTGCGTGAGCGCGGGGTAGATGTGCCTTATATGTTAAAAACAAATGAAGGTCATGGCTTCGCCAATGTAGAAAACCAGTTGGATCTGTATAGAGCGATTGAGAAATTCCTCAATCGTCATCTGATGAAGTAATTCAGGCGAGGTCATTGACGATATCAACTTGATCTTCATCATCATTCAGAGTCGTCTATACAGATAAAATCAGACGCACGTTATAAAATATGAGTACCGCCCTCTGATTCTAAGGAATCGTTGGGCGGTATTTTTTATTTAAGGGTGTTATATCACTTGCAACTATATATTTATAAATTGACATAACAAATGGGTTTGATTTAAAATGACCAGTGAGTCATAATTGTTCTTAAGTGTTTAATATAGATGTATCAGTTCAGTTTGTGTGCGTTTAATAATGTCCGTTTATCTATCGCAAAATTATGATGTGATCGGGAGGTAACACGAGATGCAGAAACAAATGAAATGGCCGTTAATTCTGTTTGCGGTCGGGGTATTTATGGCGGCTCTGGATAATGGGATCATCACATCGTCTCTAACGACGTTGAATGCCTCATTTGGGGTATCACCAACTTGGGGTGCATGGACGATTACGTTATACACTCTCGGTCTTGCTGTAAGTGTGCCTATCGCAGGTAAACTTTCAGACCGCTATGGTCGTAAGAAGTTATTTCTTATTGAAGTAGCTTTATTTGGCATTGGGTCTTTACTCGTGGCATTAAGTACGTCGTTTACGTTCTTTCTCGTTGCTCGTGTTATTCAGGCATTAGGCGGTGGAGGGATCTTCATCATTGCAAGCTCCTATGTGCTCAGTAAGTTTCCAGCAGAGCGCCAAGGCACAGCATTGGGCTTGTTGGGAGGTATGAATGGGGTTGCTGCCATCTTGGGGCCAAACATTGGTGCTTTTATTTTGGATATGACAGGGAACTGGCACTGGTTATTTCTCATCAATGTACCGATTGCAATCCTACTGTTCATTGCGGGTATTCGTTATATTCAGGATGAACAGGAATTGAACCGTGCGGCAGTGGACTGGAGCGGGATTGCTGTTCTAACTATTGGTGTGCTCAGTCTCATGTACAGCTTCAGTAATTTGGACGGTGTAAATATGCTGCAAAGCGTAGGTTCACCGATGTTTTATGGATTTTTCTTGTTGGGTGTAGTTGTACTGATCGTATTCTACTTTCTTGAGAGAAGGCTCGAAGGATCAGGACGTGAACCGGTTGTGTCCACACAGTTGCTGGGCATTGCGTCCTTCCGCTGGACACTGCTCATCGCCTTTTTCTCAGGCGCTATTCTAGCTTCGGTCATCTTCATTCCTGGCTTCGTAGAGCAGTATCTGGGTGTGTCTAACACCGCCTCAGGTTATTGGTTTACACCACTTGCGCTGGCTTCAGGGATTGGGGCAGGAGGCGGCGGTTATTTGGTGGATAAGAAAGGGCCAATCTGGACGTTATCTGTGGCAGGGCTTCTATCAGCAATTGGATTTCTGCTATTCCCGTTATGGGTTGAGCATATCTGGCAGTTCGTTATCGCGAGTACGCTTGTAGGTATCGGGTTTGGTATGATGCTGGGTGCTCCAGTAAACGTGCTTGTGACGGAACAGGCAGGTGAGAACAATAAAGGGATTGCCGTGGCAACCAGCTCGTTATTCCGCCAGATGGCGATGGCCATTGCCCCTACGATCTTTGCAGGGTTTCTGGCGCGTTCGTTCTCTAACCTGGGAACCAACATTCAGAACGGTTTTGCTGATCAGGGAATACAAGTGCCTCCTGAGATGCTTGAGCAATATACCTCAGGTGGAGCGTCAGGTAGTGATGTCTCAAGTCTGACGGAGGGGTTAGCACAGATTCCTGACCCTGGCATTCGGGAAACGATATTGCAGGCTCTCCACGTGACAACAGGTCAAGGATACAACGGCCTGTTCTGGTCAGCGGTTATTTTCAGTGTGTTAACACTGGTAGCAGCATTGATTACAGGAGTTCTACGGAATAGAGAAAAGGGGAGCACTGTGGATCTCTCTTAAGCAAGTTTATGATTGAGTTTTCTGAGTTTCAATATAACATCTAATGATCAGAACAGTTCCTTTATGCGATTTATATACGGGGCTGTTCTTTTCAATTTAACCGGATTGTAACTTTTACTTATGTAGCAATGTTTACAATAGAACGAGCGTTAGCGGTGTTCAGAATTGATATAGAGAAAACATTAGAGAACGCCGAGTCATAAGTCGTTGGGCGCGTTTAATGGTATGTAGGCAATTCATTTTTATAGTGAAGAAGGAATCGATGGATGACAAGAAGAACTAATGAAAAGAAGAAGAAAAGAAGAAAAGGTCTATATATAACTCTCGTTTCGCTCGTGGTTTTGTTGATTGGCGGGTATTTGTTTCGTCAGCAGCTTGCCGTAGCTGCATTTGATCTTTTCCTGGCCAATTCAGTTGAAGATCAGTTGTCTCGTTCCTATGTTCCGCAGGAAGGGAATAATACGCCAGATCCGACCGTGTACCGTAAAGAGCCATTTTCCGTACTTCTGCTCGGTTCGGATAAACGCGCGTATGAGAAAACAAGGGGCCGTTCCGATACGGTCATCTACACTGTTGTTCGTCCAAAGGAATCCCGTGTGCTTCTCGTTTCGATTCCACGTGACACGTATGTGCAGATTGTGGGTCGTGATGCGAATAAGGATGGGGAAGACGATTATGACAAAATTGCGCATGCCTACGCGTTCGGAGGGGAGAATATGTCCATCAATACGGTGGAGAAATTCTTGAATGCAGATGTAGGATACTACGCCACCATTAATTTTGACGGAATCAAAAGGGTTGTAGACGCGCTTGGTGGGGTAGAGTTGCCGATTGAAGAGGATATTGTTAATAAACATCCCGATCATGTGCAATTCACTATTGAAGGCGGTAAACCGATCTATGACGGTCAAGAAGCACTGTATTATGTTCGATATCGAGAGGACAGTGACTTTAATCGTACCAAGCGGCAGCAGATATTCCTGAACGCGATGGCGAATAAAATGCTTAATCTTAATTCAATCGGCAAGATTCCAGAGTTATTGGAGATTATGGGAGACAACTTCCAGACAGATATGCGTCCTTCCTTTATTGTTGATCTAGCAAAACAGGTGCTGACACAAGAGAAGCCACAAATTTCTAGCTTCACGATCCTTGGTGAAGGTATGCGCAAAGACGGAATCTACTATGGCAAAGCGGATGAGAAAGACGTCCAATATGCCAAAGAGCTGATTACCAACTGGATGGATGAATCGACCCCAGCCGGTGCCTTGATGATACCAGACCGGCAGCAGATCGAGTAACGAATTCCATACAGAGGCCTGATCATAATCAGCAGTACGTCGTTTATTTGCGGGCTGCTGTTTTTTTCTTTTTCAGAAGAGCGAAGAGACCTTTTGGAACATCTTACGTTTTGAAACGTATAATATGGGTTGAGGAGTAGTTGAAAGTCGAAATTCATGAGGGGGATACGTTAGGGTATGAACATCGCATTTTTTTTGCTGCCTAAGCAAGAGGTTACGTGTGTAACATCGGATTCTACTCTGCGGCAAACATTGGAACGAATGGAGTATCATCGCTTCACAGCGGTGCCCATTTTGAATAAGGAAGGCAAATATATAGGTACGGTCACTGAGGGTGATCTACTGTGGTACATGAAGAATGCCGAGGGGAAGATTACATTTGAAAACGCTTCAAAATTCTTGCTTAAGGAAGTACCGCTCCGCCTAGATATTAAGCCCGTATCCATTAATGCCAATATGGAGGATCTCATTAATTTGGCTAAGGTTCAGAACTTTGTACCTGTCGTCGATGATATGGAACGCTTTATAGGCATTGTCCGTCGTAGCCAGATCATAGAATACTGTGAAGGCATTGTAGCTAAGGAATCCATGAAAGCAAAATAAGAAATCAAAAACGTTATTGCGCACAGGGATAATCAGAGCCGCTCAGTACCATGTTAAACAGTGGGAGAGCAGAAAAAGGTGGGAATGCCCTTCGCATGGGGAACATTTTGTAGCCCCCTTTTTATGTTATAATGGAGAATAAAGCTTTTTCGGGGAGAGTGACTTTCGCCAATATGCCTAAAGAACTGGATGTAGCCAAACGCGCTAAAGTGATTGAGTGGCTAAAAACCGAAGTACTTGACCAAGTGTCTCGATTGTTCAAAGCCTTATGGGAAGGCAGTACTTCCCGGATCGGAGACAGTCTAGCCAGTCTGATGATGAGTAGTTACATATTGGGCCGCAGGCTCGGTATTCCTTTCAAGGATCTGGATGCACTGCTTGTGGAAAAGTTGAAAAAGCACAAATCGGAAGGTCACCAATTGGAAGATTGGTACCAAGACATATCCGCGCTTGAAGATCATATGCGTAAGAGGTGA
The DNA here is from genome assembly GCF_003268635.1 of Paenibacillus sp. DCT19. NCBI lineage: Bacteria > Bacillati > Bacillota > Bacilli > Caryophanales > Paenibacillaceae > Paenibacillus > Paenibacillus sp. DCT19. The sequence continues at coordinate 6,629,820 of NZ_CP029639.1, read as the reverse complement.
ATTTGTTGAATTTTAGCTTTAAATCAGTTATTTGGAGCGTTGTATTTCTGCTCTTGTTACTATCGCTTATAACGCCTTTATCGGTGCTCACAGTATTTTTCATGCTCGTACCAGGTGTGATTCTGTATGCGTACCTATCTGTTAAATCGTTTGTTGTGCATCTCATCCCAGTCGCCATAATATTATTCATGATTGAACCGTTGTATCTCCTATTCTTAGTTGTGTTTACGGTGCCAGCAATCATTATGGGTAATGCAATCAAGAAAGGGAAGTCAGCCCTGTATACTTTCTTGGTGGGTACTGGTGCAATATTAGCTGAATATTTGTTGATGTTGCTGATCGGGAGCGTTCTGTTCCAGTTCAACCTGTATGAGTACATTGAGAATATGGTGAAACTTGCTACGGAGCCACTGACTGCTTCGGATGGACTGGTCAATGGATTCGTATGGACGCCTGAAATGACGGAAGATGTGGCTAGACGAACGCAGCTCTTAATTCCGTTCGCTCTTGTAGTGACTGCACTTGTGATGTCGCTCATTACACATCTCATTGCACGTCCAATTCTGAATGTCATGGGTGTAAGTGTAGCTAATTTCCCACCAGCGCGTGAATGGCGTATGCCGCGTGCCTTGATATGGTATTACTTCCTTGCACTGATCTTCACGCTCATGTCTAGCGAGAATGATGGGTCGTATTGGTCGATGATTGCGGCCAACTTGTCGCCACTCATTAATCTTGGCTTCATGATTCAAGCGATCGGCTTCTTCTTCTTCCTGTCACATGCGAAAAAGTGGAATCCAGTTATACCGTATTTACTTGCGGCTGCGGTCTTCTTCATTGGTCCGCTACGAATTATCGGAGTTATTGATCTGGTGTTCCCGCTTCGCGAAGCAATAACGAAACCAAAACGTTAGGGTGATGAGTCTTGCCTAAATTTCTGAAGAAACGCTGGCACGGCTACTATACCGTATGGGCGTTCATAATGCTGCTACTGCTAGTTATGTTGGTGACCATTTATAACTGGACGCTTGGTTTGGTTAGTCTACTTCTGGCTTCGGCGCTGGGGATCGTCATGATTAAGGCGGAGCTAGCGTTCCGCCGAGAATTGAATGACTACATTAATGGACTGTCTATTCGGATCAAACGAATGGAAGGCGAAGCCGTAGGTATGCTTCCATTCGGCATTGTGTTGTACAGTGAGGATCGTACGGTAGAGTGGCATAATCGCTTCATTGCAGATATGTTCCATGAGAAAACGATGGTAGGTAATCCCCTCCCAAACTTGTTTCCCAATCTTCCTCAGCCAAAAGAGAAGAAGGATGGAAGCAAGGAACTAACGAGGGAACTCCATGACGAATTCCAGTTGGATGATCGGTATTACGGCGTAATTCATAATCCGCAGGAGCGGTATGTGTATGTCTACGAAATAACAGAGCTCGCTATTCTTCGTGATAAATATGAAAATGAACGTATGGCACTGGGTATCCTGGTGCTCGATAATCTTGATGAAGCAGCGCAAGGCATGGATGATCAGCAGCGCACTGCGTTAATCGCTCGTGTAACAAGCGAGATCACATCCTGGGCTAAGCGTTATGAAGTATATTTGCGGCGCTTGTCCTCGGATCGGTATCTTATGATGCTAAACTATAAGTCGTTGCAAGAATTGGAGCAAAGCCGGTTTGTTATTTTGGATGAAGTCCGTGAAATGACTGCTGACCTCAAAGTTCCCATGACGCTTAGTATCGGTCTTGCGTTTGGATCGGATAGCATTGGAGAAATGGGAGAGCTTGCTCAATCGAGTCTTGATATGGCACTTGGTCGCGGTGGTGATCAGGCCGCTGTGAAGTCCGGACAGCGCTTGTCCTTCTATGGTGGTAAATCGAATGCTGTTGAGAAACGCACACGAGTAAGGGCTAGGGTCATTGCTCATGCACTGCGTGATCTGATGCAAGAGAGTGACCGTGTGCTTGTTATGGGGCATAAAATGCCGGATATGGATGCAATCGGTGCATCCATTGGTGTATGGAAGGCAGCTAGTTTATATAATGTGGAAGCACGGATTGTCCTGGACGGACCGAATCCATCCATTGAACGCATGATGGAGCAAGTGAACAAGGATGAGAAGCTGTCCAAAGCATTTGTATCGCCTGAACAAGCAACACAGATGATGACCGAGCATACGTTGCTTGTCGTTGTGGATACGCACAAAGCTTCGATGACGATGGAGCCGAAACTAGTGCAAGCAGCTACGCGTGTGGTGGTTGTAGATCATCATCGCCGCGGAGAAGAATTTATTAATGATGCGGTACTCATCTATTTGGAGCCATATGCTTCATCGGCTGCGGAACTAGTGACTGAGCTGTTACAATATATTCATGACAAGGTACAATTCACGCCACTTGAAGCAACAGCACTGTTAGCTGGAATTACTGTGGACACAAAGCATTTTGCATTGCATACAGGTTCACGTACATTCGAGGCAGCAGGCTTTTTACGTCGAAGTGGTGCAGACACCATCATGATCCAACGTTTGATGAAAGAGGATCTGTCAGAATATATTGCTAAGGCAGAAATCATAAAGCATGCTAAAATGGTATACGGGAACATTGCGCTGGCGGTCACCGACCCTGGCAGCAAGATCTCACAGATGATGATCGCCCAAGTGGCGGACACATTGCTTAATATGACCGACGTTGTTGCATCGTTTGTGATCAGTGAGCGGCCGGATGGGTTAATTGGCATCAGTGCTAGATCGCTGGGACGAATGAATGTACAGGTCGTAATGGAGAAACTTGGCGGTGGCGGACATTTAACGAATGCTGCTGTACAGCTGGAAGGTACGTTGGGAGAGGCAGAAAAACGGCTGATGAACGTACTTGCTGAAATCGAAAAGGAAGAGGGGCTGTTCGAATGAAGGTCATTTTTATAAAAGATATGAAGGGTCAAGGCAAGAAAGGGCAAGTGAAGGAAGTATCTGAAGGTTATGCTCAGAACTTCTTGTTACCACGGGGAATTGCTCGTCTAGCAACAGACGGAAACATGAAGACGCTGGACAACCAAAATGCGGCTGAAGAGAGACGCAAACAGGAAGAGAAGGCAGAAGCAGAAGCGTTAGGCAAAAAACTCGAATCAGAAGTGACGGAGCTTAAAGCGAAGTCCGGCGAAGGTGGCCGTCTGTTCGGTGCAATTACATCTAAACAGATCGCAGAAGCTCTTGCAGCTAAAGGTCTGAAAATCGATAAGCGTAAAATTGAGTTGGACGAGCCTATTCGTACTCTTGGTGTAACGCAAGTATCTGTCAAGATTCACCCTGAAGTGAAGGCAACCTTGAAGGTACAAGTAACGGAGGAATAAGATGGGCGGCGAAATGTTATTCGACCGGATTCCCCCACAGAACCTGGAAGCCGAACAGGCTGTGCTGGGTGCAATCCTGTTGCAGGGCGAAGCTCTGATTACAGCGATGGAACGGGTGCAAACCGAGGATTTCTATGACAAGCCCCATCAACTAATTTTTGAAGCGATGATTCAGCTGGGTGAGGGAAATCAACCGATTGACCTCGTGACACTGACTTCGCTTCTGAAGGACAAAGGCGAGCTGGAGGACATCGGCGGCGTCAGTTATCTAGCGAAGCTGGCTCATGGTGTACCTACAGCCGCGAACGTAGACTATTATGCGCAGATTATCGAAGAGAAATCGATGCTGCGACGCTTGATTCGTACAGCTACGCAAATTGTTAGCGAAGGCTATACTGGCGGTGAAGATGTTGCTGCGATGCTTGGTGAAGCAGAGCGACGCATTTTGGAGATCTCTAACCGCCGTTCCAGTAGCGGTTTTATCGCCATTCAGGATGTACTGATGGAGGTATTCGACAAAGTCGAGACGCTGCATCAAAACCGTGGAACCACGACGGGAATTCCGTCCGGATTTATCGATCTCGACAAAATGACCGCCGGATTCCAGCGTAGTGACTTGATTATTGTAGCCGCGCGTCCTTCGGTAGGTAAGACAGCCTTTGCCTTGAATATCGCTCAGAATGTAGGCATTCGGGCGCAAGAGACGGTAGCCATCTTCAGTCTGGAGATGTCAGCCGCACAGCTCGTACAACGGATGATCTGTGCGGAAGCCAACCTGGATGCGGGAGTTCTGCGTACGGGTGAATTCAAAGGTGATGAGGACTGGCAGAAGCTCACGATGGGCATCGCTGCGTTAAACGAAGCAGATATCTATATCGATGATACGCCAGGGATTACGGTGGCCGATATTCGTGCCAAATGCCGTCGTCTCAAAAAGGAAAAAGGCCTTGGCATGATTCTGATCGACTATTTGCAACTCATTAGTGGACGTGGTAAAGCAGGGGAGAACCGTCAACAAGAGGTATCCGAGATTTCACGTACATTGAAACAGATTGGCCGTGAACTTGAAGTTCCGGTTATTGCCTTGTCTCAGCTAAGCCGGGGCGTAGAGCAACGTCAGGATAAACGTCCGATGATGAGTGACTTGCGGGAATCAGGATCGATCGAGCAAGATGCTGACATCGTAGCTTTCCTGTACCGGGATGACTACTATAATCAGGAAACCGAGAAGAAAAATATTATCGAGATTATTATTGCTAAACAGCGTAATGGTCCGGTTGGTACGGTGGAATTAGTGTTCCTGAAGAACTTTAATAAATTCGTAAACTACGAGAGGGCACACAATGACGCCTTCGCCATGTAGTGCTTGAACACGCACGATAAGGAACCGGGGTTAGCCGTCAGACATGATTTGACTGGCTTCGCCGGTTTTTTGCGTCGAAATATAGCGTAAATTCCGAACATTATGGTTTTACTATATCTAATTGTTCGCTATTTGATTTGACTTTGAAAAAGGGTACTGGTACACTAATACTGCTGCGTTAAAGCAGCGAAAACCTTCCTTCGGATGTAAATTGAAGGAAATTTTCACTGTCCGTTAGCACGCTTCTCCGCCGGTGTTTGTCACTTAAATTCCTGCCGAGATAGAGGACGGACAGACCAATACAAAGGTGCGCAAGGCACCCACGGAGGTATGTACTATGTCAACGGTAGTTGTAGTGGGAACGCAATGGGGAGACGAAGGAAAAGGTAAGATTACGGACTATTTAGCAGAAACGGCAGACGTAGTTGCACGTTACCAAGGTGGTAACAATGCAGGGCACACGATTCTGATCGACAACAAAAAATATAAACTAACGATGATTCCATCGGGTATTTTCTACACGGATAAGGCATGTGTAATCGGTAACGGTATGGTAATCAATCCGAAGGCACTTATTGAAGAAATTAATTACATTCATGATAATGACTTCACAACGAAGAACCTGTCCATCAGTGAACGCGCACATATTATCCTGCCATACCACATGGTATTGGATGCACTAGAGGAAGAGAGCAAAGGTCCAAACAAAATCGGTACAACCGGTAAAGGTATTGGCCCAGCTTACATGGACAAATCAGCTCGAATCGGCATTCGGATGGTCGATCTGCTTGATGCGGAAGATTTCGAACTGAAGCTGCGTCATCTGGTTAAAGAGAAAAACCGCATCATCGAGCAGGTATACAACGGTCAACCTGTTGATGTGGAAGAGATTCTGAAAGATTATCTGGGATATGCAGAGATCCTGCGTCCTTACGTACGTGATACTTCTGTTGTGCTCAATGAATATATCGATGAGGACAAAAAAGTATTGTTTGAAGGCGCACAAGGCGTGATGCTTGATCTGGATCAAGGAACATATCCGTTCGTAACTTCATCCAATCCATCTGCAGGCGGCGTATGTATCGGTTCTGGTGTAGGTCCAGCCCGCATTCAGCAAGTTATTGGGGTAGCTAAGGCATACACAACGCGTGTAGGCGATGGCCCATTCCCAACAGAGCTGCATGATGCGATTGGTGACCAAATTCGCGAAACTGGACACGAGTACGGTACGGTAACTGGACGTCCGCGCCGTGTAGGTTGGTTCGACAGCGTTGTTGTTCGCCACGCTCGTCGTGTCAGCGGTATTACAGGGTTGTCCTTGAACTCACTGGACGTTATGACAGGTCTGGACACGGTTAAAATTTGCACAGGTTACAAATATCGCGGTGAGGTTATCACCCACTACCCTGCAAGCCTCAAAATGCTGGCAGAATGTGAAGCGGTATATGAAGAAATGCCAGGCTGGAGTGAGGATATCACTGGAGCGAAGAAGCTTGAAGATCTGCCTGTAAACACACAGAACTATGTAAAACGTGTATCTGAGCTCACGGGTATTCCAATTGCGATCTTCTCTGTTGGTCGTAACCGTGAACAAACGAATCAAGTACTTCCAATTTACGAATAAGCATTGTTGAAGCCTCAGTGGTCGCTAATTTAGCGATCACCGAGGTTTTTTTTCGTATACTCAACTAGCTATAATGGTCACATCCGATTATATTCCCCAGATTTCCGTCAATACTGATTAACAGTAGAGTGACAGACCCGGAGTGAAGCCAGATGAACGGGTGGGAAATTGGAGGGAGAGATCGGAAATGAAGCTGCTTCAATGGTTTGTAAAAATGGTACTTACCGTTGTGTTGGTCAGTTCACTGACCCTATTAACGACCGGACTAATCGTACAGTCTTACGCTAAATCGCTGCTTGCAAGTTTTAATATTCAGTGGGAGGGTCAGCCGCTAGGGATGGCAGCTATGTTTCAAGGTATGCTTGGTGGCAAGTCTGGAGAGGACAAGAAGACGGAGACAGAACCACCAGATCAGCCAGCAGGGGCAGAAGAAGAACAAGTGCCGGAAAATGCCACCTCGGTGATGGGGAATGGCACGGATGACGATTCAGCGAGCACAGAGCGTGATACTGAGGTGTCTCTAGGTGGCGACCAACCCAATGCATCAACTGGTTCCGGTTCTGGTGAGAGTAGTGGAAATGAGTCTAATTCAGATGAAAGTGCAGGCGTAGGTGGGACGACAGGCGGTTCTGTAGGTAGTACAGGAGATGGTGTCGCTTCCGGCAATGGAACAGGTGGAAGCTCTAATGGAACTGCCCCAACAGGTAATGATTCAATTGTTGTATCTCCAGATGACATTACAGGTGTGAAGGATAAGTTGCCGCTAGAGGAGAAGGAGAAAATTTTCAGCTTGCTGATGGCTAAGTTACCTCAGAAGGAAATGCAACAGATCTCCGGTGCTATGGAGGGTGGACTAACCGAGCAGGAATTACGTGATATAGAGCAGGTAATCTCGAAGTATCTGACCAGCGAAGAATATGATAATTTGATGGAAGTGCTGCAAGCAGAGTGATCAGTAAGATAGAACGGGGATGTTCCTCGTTTAATCTGAGATTTTCGCGGCAATTCTGCGAATATGAGCTGGCATATATAAGAAATGTAACAAGGTAAGTGCTCTAGTCATATAATCGAATGTAGTGTTTCATATTAAGACGCTATTTTATGGAATAGTGGAAGAAATTACTTGGCATAAATAGCCGTGAAGTTAAGGCATCCTATAGCAGGTTACTATACAAAATCCCTTATCAGAGTTCATCTGGCGAGGGATTTTCAGGTTGTGTTTTTATGAAAGAGAAGTCATATTTCGGTGGGTCTTAGAACCTAGTCATAAAAGTTGGTTGGAAGTACATAGTTTTCTTAATGTAAAGGCAAAAGATGAAGGCAGAAAGACCTGCCACCATATGGATAATACAGGAAAACCAGACGGGACGCGGCTTTGCGCTGTGATGGCTACAGTTGAAATGTGTGTAAAACCTGTGTTAAAGTATACGGGTGCGACAAAAGGTTAAAATTTTGACACTTTTACGAGCGCTGCTAAAGTCCTGATTTGCGGACACCCAGATAGATAGTTCAACAAACATGAGGCATACACGATGGGTGATGTCTTGACAGAAATGCGAGCCTAGAAGTGCTGAAAAGGAGAGAATCATGAAAGGTTTCAGAGGCATACGCCAACCGGGCAAAAACCGGGAACACGAACAATCCGGGGAACACCGGACGGCCGAAGACAAAAACAACATGAGCATGTCCAACTTCAGTGTTAAACAGAAGCGCGTTCAAGCCTCGCGCAAATGGATCATTACCACAGCATGTGGATTGTTTATTGCTGCATCGATCGGATTTGCAGGGAAACAGTATGTTGCAGCCAACACGGTTCCGTATTACAACGTGATCGTCAAAGGACAGGCTATTGGCAGCATTACAGATGAAGCGCAGTTACAACAACTATTTGCAGACAAAACAGAAGAATACCAAAATAAATATCCACAAGCGGAAATGGTTCTTAATACGGACGGCATTACCACTGAAACGGTAAAAGCATACAAACCGGACATAAACAGTGATGAAACGCTGAATAAACTCGATGATATGCTTACTGCTTACGCTAAAGGCGTGGAGCTGAAGGTCAACGGTGAAGTCATCGGCATTGTGAAGGATCAAGCAACAGCAGATGCGATTCTTGAACAAGTGCAGAGCAAATACATATCGGCATCGGCTGTGCGTAGCTCGCTCAAAACGAAGTCGGTATCGGCAAACTCTTCGAAGAAAGCCGAAGGGCCGAGTACAACCCTGAAATCCGTTGATATCAAAGAAGATGTGCAGACGGATGCAGTTAAAGCAGATCCAAACAAAATATGGGATGTCTCTGAGGCGGTTAAAGCATTAACGGTCGGTAAAGACGCGCCTGTAACCTATGTGGTACGAGAGGGAGACACCATCTCTTCTATTGCTGCCAAATACGAGCTTACTCAAAGCGAAATCCGTAAAAATAACCCTGGCATTAAAGAAACGTCTATGCAAATCGGAGACGAGCTTACACTGACGGTTCCAAAACCGGCGGTTACTGTGAAATCGGTCGAGCAAGTTGTTGAGCAGATCGAGATTAAACCCCAGGTTGAGGTACGTAAAAGTGCTGAGCTAAAAGCAGGGACAACTAAAGTGGTGCGTCCAGGTCAAAGCGGACTGAAAAACATGCAATACCGGATCACCAAAGAAAATGGCGAAGTCGTTCAAGAAGAGTGGTTAGGTCAGGAAGTTGTTAAGTCAGCAGTGACCGAAGTTGTTCTTAGTGGTACGAAAGTAGTCGGTGAAGGTACAGGTGAGTTCGCATGGCCTGTCTCCAGCGCAACGATGAGCAGCAGCTTCGGTGAACGTTGGGGCCGTCAGCACAAAGGTGTAGACCTCGTAGGGAACCGGGATGTAAAATCCTCGGATGAAGGTGTAGTAACGTTTGCAGGACAGAAGAGCGGTTATGGCAATGTTATTATCATTAACCATCGTAACGGGTACGAAACATTATACGGTCATCTGAACAGCATTGGTGTTAAGGTTGGACAAATCGTCGAAAAAGGCGAAAGCATCGGTGTAATGGGCAATACTGGACGTTCAACAGGGACACATCTGCACTTCGAGATTATTAAGAATGGTACAGCAGAGAATCCGATGACATACTTGAATTAGTCGTTATACAAGGAAAATTCCGCGATACGCTTGTATCAAAATGTGGATTTTCCTTGTCACAAAGGTCAGCTTAGGCTGGCCTTTTTTCTATGGAGCACTTCAGAACTGTAAAAAAATTTCATTTTCCCGCCAATCGATTGCCAATCGGGATGTGACGCTGGTTCAGGTATGATAAACTATATATGTTCAACCTAATAGATAGACAGCTAAGATGGACAACTAAGATTATAACTACCAATGATGACAGAACAACTTATATACAGAGATAGACCGCATATGCGGATCAAGCAGGATACAGGGGTGAATACAGTCGATGCAGGGGAAGATTTTGGTGGTGGACGATGAACAGCCTATTGCAGACATTCTGAAGTTTAATTTAGAAAAAGAGGGATATGAGGTCATCTGCGCTTTCGATGGAATTCGCGCTGTCGAACTGGCGTTAGCCGAGAAACCGGATCTCATGCTACTCGATCTGATGTTACCAGGCAAGGATGGAATGGATGTATGCCGTGAGGTGCGTGCACATCTGGAAATGCCGATCATTATGCTGACCGCGAAGGATGGCGAGATTGATAAGGTACTTGGCTTGGAGCTGGGTGCGGATGATTATGTAACGAAGCCTTTCAGCACGAGAGAGCTGCTTGCACGGGTGAAGGCACAGATGCGTAGAAGACAGAAGCCTGCTACTACGACGGAAGCGCAAGAGGATGAGAAGCAGATTATGCGGCTGTTCGACTTGGCGTTTGATATGGACATGTATACAGCGTACAAAGGCGGAGAGCCGCTGGATCTGACCCACCGTGAATATGAACTTCTCTATTACATGGCGAAGCATTCGGGCAAGGTGATGACACGGGAACATCTGTTACAGGCCGTATGGGGATATGAATATTTCGGGGATGTGCGTACTGTGGATGTAACGATCCGTCGTCTGCGTGAGAAGATTGAGGAGAATCCGAGCAAACCGGAGACGATTCTGACGCGCCGTGGATTAGGTTATCTGGTGCGTAATCCCAAAAGCGTGGGGATATAATGGGGCGATTCTCGCGATTTTCGTTCTTCCGAACGATTCAGGCGAAGCTAATTATCATATATGTGCTGCTGATTCTAATTGCGATGCAATTGATTGGCGTTTACTTTGTCAGTGCGATGAAGAATTCTCTTACAAGTAACTTCACCGAGGATCTACAGGCGAGAGCGGAGATGCTGTCGGTGCTAGTGGGAGAGACGATGGCTGGTGGCGAAGTGGAGGCTGGCGAGGACAAAACGGAAAATCTGCGCGTGCTGGTGAACAATCTGTTCAACATTAACGGGGCAGAGATTCAAGTGCTGGATGCCAGTGGTAAGGTGCTCACCACCTCGCTAAGCTCCCATTCGGACTATGTTGGACGCAAAAATACACAGACCGTTGTCAGCCGTGCGTTGCAGGGCATTCGAGATAATGAGGAATATATCGTTGATGAGGACAATGTCCGCAAAAAGGTGGTTGCCAAGCCGGTATTGTCCGGCGGCAAGATCATTGGTGCGGTATATATTGCCGCATCGATGAATGAGTTATATGCCACTATGGAGGGCATTAACAAGATTTTTATTTCGGGCATTCTCATTGCCCTTGTGTTAACAGCGGTGCTTGGCGTCATTCTATCTCATACGATTACACAACCGATTAAGGAAGTGACGAGGCGGGCAACGGCGGTGGCTGAAGGGAACTTCGACCAACAGACCCCTGTATTCGGCACAGATGAGATCGGCCAGCTCAGCCGCGCATTTAACTATATGACCAGCCGCCTGCGTGACGCACTCTCTCAGAACGAAGAGGAGAAAGAGAAGCTGACCTCCATTCTGACTAACATGAGTGACGGTGTAGTTGCGACAGACGAGTATGGCAAAGTCATTCTGGTCAATCGCCGTGCAAGTAGCATTCTGGGAATGCGTCCGGCAGATATTGAGGGCAGGCACTTCGCAGTGTTGCTCGGTATCGATCCTGAGGACGCGGAAGCACTGGCGAGTGGCTTCACAGGTTCGACCCTGTTGCAGATCGCTCCTGCGGGTCAGGAGGAGCCTGTCGTGATTCGTATGACGTTTACTCCTGTTCATAGACGTGAGTTAGGAATTACGGGAACGATTGCAGTACTCCAGGATGTCACCGAACAAGAAGAGCTGGAAGCGTCCCGGCGTGAATTCGTGGCGAATGTATCCCATGAACTGCGTACGCCGTTGACCACCATTAAAAGTTATGCCGAGGCGCTTGATGATGGTGCACTCGAAGATCCCCAGCTCGCGGGGCGCTTCGTTGGCGTTATCCAGAATGAGACGGAGCGTATGATCCGCCTTGTTACGGATCTGCTGCACCTGTCCAGACTGGATTCCAAAGAGGCTCTTCTGCGGAAACAACCTACCGACATTTTGGAGATGCTGGAGGAAGTGACAGATCGATTCTCATTCCAGATGCATCAAAAGGATATTCAGCCTGTGTTATCGGTGGAACGTGACCTTCCTGCGGTACCGCTGGATCGGGATCAGATCGATCAGGTGCTCGATAATGTCGTTTCCAATGCGCTGAAGTACACGCTTGAGGGTGGTACGATCACGATTGCAGCACGCAAAACGAATGATCAGACGCTCGCCATCTCGGTAACGGATACAGGCATGGGCATCCCACAGCGGGATTTGGATCGTATATTTGAACGGTTTTACCGTGTAGATAAGGCTCGTTCGCGTAGTATGGGTGGAACAGGACTCGGGTTATCCATTGCCCGGGAAATTGTAAAAGCCCATGACGGCAGTATTACGCTTGAATCGGAGCTGGACGTTGGCACGACCGTAACATTCACATTGCCGATGCGTGATGAAGGAGGTGAGCACCGTGAAGGAACGGATTAAATCACTGGTGCTTACCACACTCGTTGTTGCCAGCCTAGTACAGAGCTACTTTCTAATCTACCGTCTACCAGGCGGTGGGGATTCGGTTGTGACATCTGAAACGAACTATGTGAAGACCGAGAATATGGGTCAAGAGCGTAACATTGAGGAATTAATTTTTCCGGATCAGATGATTATTCATCTAGGTGAGGATAAACATACGGTGTTTTACCCAGGCAATACATTCTATCAATTGATCTTCTCACGACTGCAGGGACGCACGTTTGATGATTTTCAGCGGCGTAGTGTGCAGTCTGTGAACTGGGATCAGATTCGGAAGGACAACCCTGGCTTTGAGCTGTCTTTCAAGGAGGGTATTCCGGTGGCTTTGTTACAGCGCGTAATGCGACTAGGCACGGATTCCCTCTTTCAAGGAGAGACGATTAACCGAATTTCGATCTATACCGCCAAAAATGAAACCAAAGCGCATGCTCTATTCTTCAGCGCCAAGGGAGATGTCGTGTACGAGGCTACGCAGGCTGACCTAACGGTGCAGGATGTGCAGCAGCATGTGGACTTCGGCAGCAACTGGACGCCTTATACGCTGATGGATGGCCGTTATTACATTCCTTCTGAAGCTATCGAGACGATTGAGGCGAGTATGCCGACAAGCCAGTTTACGGTAGAGCAGATGCAGCGTAGCTTGTTCTTCGACCCTAGCATGACCCGGAATATCCGGGAAAAGGATGGGTCAGAGATCTACACGGATAGTAAACGCAGTTTGCAAGTGAAGCAGGATCAGCGATGGATTAGCTACACCGACCCAGCTGCACCACCTGCGGGACAGATTGATGCGGCCAAGGATGCCTTGTCCGCGGTGGATTTTGTCAACCAGCACGGGGGCTGGAAGGGACGGTCACGTCTAATGCTGGAGACAGCGGATAACAAAACACAGCTTCAGTTCCAGCAGTATTACGGCAGCTTTCCGATTATGGACTCGATGCAATTCCGCTTCGGTACGATCAATATGGAAATGCGGCAGGAGACCGTATCGAGCTATGAGCGTTCATTGGAGTATCTAAACGAAGGTACGGAGACGAAACAGTCGGTTAAGCTGCCTGGCGGGGACAAGCTGAAGGCACTCATTCAGAAGGTAGCTGGTGCAAACCGCGAGGTTGTAGATGTATATCCAGCGTATCGACCGTCTGCGATTGAGGATGGCCTTAAACTGATCCCGGTATGGGTGATTCGCTTCGGTAACGGTGAGGAAACGACGGTTTCTTGATGGTTCGTAGGGTGGAGCAGAGGGCTAACGAATCTGACACACCTTAAATGGCGGAATCAGCATAGGTAGCAAAATCTAACGAACCTCAGTGATGCTATTGTCGTAGAGTACCGGTGAAAATCGATAGAAGGTCTATAGATGCTAGAAATAACGTCTCTCCAATTCGTTAGATTACAAACTTGCGGAAAATAGAGCTAATAAGACGTGTGGAGTTCGTTAAGAAACAAGTATTTCATTCAGTGAGTTTTCAGACACGACCTAGTTAACTGATGGAGGTGAACGTTTTGGATTGGGGACGGGCGAAAAATGTATTAATCTATGCCTTTCTGCTGCTGAATCTAGTGTTGGGATATCAGATCTGGATGGATGCACGGGAGACGGCCGGAGCCAATCTGGACTTCACCTCGCTGGCGGATAATACACAGCAGGCAATGGAAGAGAAGGGGATTCAGGTGCTCGCACCTATCCCGAATGAAACACCGAAGCTACCGAAGCTGTCCTATGAATTCATAGAAGAGGACGAGGCAGGTATTCGTGTTGACCTGGAGCAGCCTGTAGACAGCAAGTTAATCTTCTCACAAAGTGAGCTGGAGGATGCGCTGCAAGATGAGATTCCGCAGATCGGCACGTACCGGCTGGATCAACTGATGGCGGAGGATGGGGCATTTGTCCTTCATCCATTGGTGGATAGCAAATGGCCGCTCTTCAATGTCAGTCTGGAGCTATTCTACAGCGACCAGAAGATTACAGGTTACCGTCAGACTCCGGTGAAGATTACGACAGCGGAGGAGAGCGAGCAGCAGGTGCTTCCGGCGTCGAAGGCGCTGGGTACGCTGATCGAGAACTTTTTGCCCAACGATTCCATTGTCAAAGATATTCAGCTTGGCTATTATGGCCAGTTGTTCAATTCAGATCTACAAGTTGCGATGCCGGCATGGCGATTCGTGCTGGAAAGTGGCGAAGTGTTGTACGTGCAGGGCATCAGTGGGGATGTATTCAGTCCCAAGACAGATAAACCAGGGGAGTAATGAGTTATGGGGATTTATTTTACCGTATTGTCTAGTGGTTCTACAGGAAACGCCACAGTCATACAGCATGGAGGCACGTCACTTATGATTGATGCAGGCCTCAGTGCGAAGCGACTGGATGCACTGTTCCAGGAACGGGAGATCGCAGGAACAGAGCTGGACGGCATTCTGGTCACACATGAACATTCCGATCACATTAAAGGACTAGGCGCGATGTCTCGGAAATATAATTTACCAATCTATGCAAACACCAATACGTGGGCGGCGCTGGAGAAGTCGGTTGGGGCCATTCCGGAGGAGAACCGGCGGATCTTTGAAACGGGTGAGAAGCATGATTTTGGCTCGCTGCGCGTGGAGTCTTTCGGGATCTCACACGATGCAGCAGAACCTGTAGGGTACACGTTCGATGATGGCAGTGAGAAGCTGTCTGTTGCGACAGACCTGGGCTATATGAGCGACAAGGTTCGCGATGCCATCTCGAATTCTGACGTGCTTGTGCTCGAATCGAATCACGACGTCGAATTGCTGCGGATGGGACGTTATCCGTGGAATACGAAGCGCCGAATCTTAAGCGATATCGGGCATTTGTCGAATGAAGCAGCAGGGGCAGCACTCAGTGAATTGATGAATGGACGCATCAAGCGCACGTATCTTGCACATCTCAGCCGGGATCATAATATGATGGATCTGGCGAAAATGACCGTGCGCGATGCGATGGAGAGTCGTGGATGCTTCTATCGGGATCATGAGTTCAAACTCTGTGATACGTATTATGACCGTCCTACACCATGGGATAGGGTGGGTGAGCCATAAAGCTGTCTAGCTCAGCGGCTTTGCGCTCTACTTCTTCGCGGGTTAGGATGCCTTTGTCCACGAGCAGCTCAATGATGGTGCTTAGGGCTAATGTATTGCGGTAATGCTCTTCTTTGAGATCGGCTAGCTTGGCCGCCATATGAACCTCTTCCATGGCTGTGAGTGTACGTGTGCGTTCCATAAGCGAATCCTCCTTCTATGAACCTTCGAATTCTTTTCTTAAAATGAGAGTGCAATTAGGCAAATTGGTGTCAAGACGCCTGTGGGCATCCGTCGGTACCAAATGCCGACTTTGAACAACCTTTTTACTATTATTGTAGTCAGGCTGGTTGGAAAACATTCCTCTTTTTGCCGCTATAAATGAAAGAAGAGGGCGTGTATGCTGAAACAGTAGCCTATCGGATGAGAAAAAGTTTGCCTGAAAGGGTAAATTTGCGCTTAGCGAACGGGATTTTGTGGTGATAGATATAGTATGGATCTTTATCGATAGCTGCAAATTAGCGGAAATTTACGTTATTCTTCGTATTTATGCAACTTTTTCAGATATAACGTGTTTAGTATATAAGGAGCACTTGGAAATAGGCTGGAATGTGAGCGAACTGGTGAGTGTATTGGCATATCAAAAAAATGCGAGAGCGTGATTGATAAAGTCGCTGGCAGAATGGGAGATTCATTCTGTTATACATAGACGCTTCATTTCGTGTACTTGGGAGTGCAGCGATATGCAAAAGGATTTTGAAATACTAATGCAATAAAGCATGGGGAAAGAGCTGGTATGTACGCCACGTGCGTCACAGAGGACACAGAACGAAGCTGGAAAAGCGGAGCTCAGAGCTTTCTGAAAGGAAGCTGTATCCGGAGCATTAACACGCCTTCATCCCCGGATTTTTCCTTTACATAAGGGGCTCAAAGAAATCTGGGGATAACAGCGTTCGGAAGCTCATCTGTCGGCGGAGTGGGGTATGTGAGAACACCATCGTCGTCCCATGCGACAATGATCAGGCGGCAGTCAGGATCTTGATGCGTGACAACGAAGGGGAGAGGATCACGATGGGATTGTTCGGAGACGATTTTTATTCAACTAAAGTTTCAAGACGCGCCGAACCTGTGCAGAAGGGCAAACTTCAGATTCTCCGCCCAGGAGGGCGTGATCGGTGGCAGAATCCGCGCAAATCGCGCTCGGGTATTAGCTCCACGGTCAAAGTAGCCGTGATCAGTTCCGTGATCAGCTCCATCGTTACCGTTACCCTGTTTAGTTTCATCATGCAGCCAGCATCTGTACCGTTATCCAATGCGGCGATAGGCAATGGTGCAGGTGGCGGTGCGCCCTCGGCTCAAGCTGTTGACCCGTACGACCGGATCATTCAGGCAGCTGAGAAGGTGCGCCCTTCTGTGGTGAGCATTGTGAATCATAAAACGGGCAGCAGCCTATCTATGGAGGACTCGGCGCTAGGGTCAGGTGTCATTTTCAAGAAAGAAGAGGGCACAGCCTACATTATGACCAACCACCATGTGGTGGAAGGTGCGAGTGATCTTGAGATCGTAACGGTGGACGGCGAGACACATAAGGCGAAGCTGGTTGGCAAAGACCGGGTGAGCGATATTGCGGTGCTGTCGACAGAGGATAAAGGGCTGGGAGCTGTGGCGGAAATTGGCGATTCCAGCAAGCTTAAACGAGGTCAGACCGTACTTGCCATCGGTAACCCGCTTGGTCTAGGTGGTACACTTACATCCGGGATTGTGAGTTATACCGATCGCATTCTACCCGTGTCGATTAATCAGGATGGTGTGTACGACTGGGAGCAGAACGTTATTCAGACAGATGCAGCGATCAACGAAGGTAATAGCGGCGGAGCATTGGTCGATCTGAACGGGAAAGTGGTCGGCATTAACACGATGAAGATATCGGATACGGGCGTTGAAGGTCTGGGATTTGCTATTCCGATGAACGAAGTGATGAAAACCGTCGATTCGTTATTGCTTCACGGTAAAGTATCTCGTCCATACCTGGGCGTGTACACTGTCGATCTGAGCAATCCTTATGCTCCGTTGGATGACGAGCAGCGTAAGGATCTGAAACTACCATCCCACGTCGATAGTGGTGTGGTGGTGCTCGAAGCATCTGGGCCTGCATCGGAAGCGGGTATGAAGCTCAACGATGTCATTACTGAATTTGACGGGCAAAAAATTACCTCTACGCTCGATCTTCGTAAATATCTGTACGATAAGAAGAAAATCGGCGATACGATTGAGGTAACCTTCTATCGGGACGGCAAAGCCGAGAAGGTATCGGTGAAGCTGTCGGATAAACCGGAGTAAAACATATATCTAGCACATACTATGTTGAGATGGTGATAGGAAATAATAGAGAGAGCTGGTCAGGTTGCTGATCGGCTCTTTTTTTAACATTGTAGAAAATGTAAGTTACTCGGAGTTATTGCAAATTATCGGAGTTAGCACTCATTAAAAACCCTACTGTCATGGGTTATTATAGGTTGAAACCGAGATTTAATCAGAACGGATTGACGAGCAGAAGATGAAATCAGAATTAGGTATCTCACAATGAATGAGTAGAACAAGTGTCGATCAGAACTTATGAAATCTATACCGAAATGATGATGAGGTATCAATTACTTAATGGTTATTGGATCACTGCTGGGTACGCAAAAGGACTGATTTTTTATTACATGGGCAAGATTTGTGCTACTAGATTCATGGTTTTCACTGTTGATTTTGCTGTCGAAATGGCTCAATATTCCGGGACAGAGGTTACTCTTTTGACAAATGATCGGACAGGATCAGAGCCTAAGACTCAGTTACATTAGACCTTTGCTATGATAAACTGTTGTCAATGTGTTCGTGATGCACGGGTGTGCAAGTAACAGGTCTTTGACGATCTGGATGTTCTAAACTATAGAAGAGGGGTTATTCAATTATGAAACGTACAATGAAAGGGATGCTAGGGGGAACGGCTCTACTCGTGTCGCTGTCTCTCTTATCTGCCTGCACTTCGAAGGAAGCTACACCGGGGGCTGTGGATGCAAGTGGGTTGGAGGATAAGATTGCAGGTCTAGAGCAGCGGCTTGCGGAGCAGGTTCAGAAGAGCGGGGAGCAGGATAATAAGATTGCGGAGCTGGAGAAAAAGCTGAATGAGCTCAGTACGACGGTGTCCACTGCGACTGAAACCGGAGGGACGGCTACAGGCGCACCTACTAATAATGGATCGGCAGGAAAGGGCGATGGGGTGCTCATTACCTTTGCTCAATACGAAAAGCTTGAAGTGGGTATGACGGTGGAGGAAGTGATCGCGATCCTCGGCGGCGAAGGTGAAGCGTTGAGTGAAGCCGAGAATATGGTTGTCTACAACTATAAAGGTACCGGAGATACGGGAGCGAATGCGGTTATTGCTTTTCAAAGTGGCAAATTGCTGACAAAGGCTCAATCTGGGCTGCAATAATAGAAAATGGGTTTATGAAGGGAACCAATCAGGATATTCTGGTTGGTTTTTTTGTGATGTTCTCGATGAATACTCACCTTTGGTATGGATGGTGCTTAGTAGAGAGGTGAGCTATAATGTTTGATTTTTAAAAAATTGTAGAGATAAGTCCTTGACATGAAACTTAAGTTGTAACTATAATAGTTACATATTAAAAGTTGTAACTGTAGTAGTTACATAAAAGTGGGAAGGGGTCTTGTTTGATCAAAGTAAGAGAGCGTTGTGTGTATTGCATTGTGTGTTATGAACCGACTATGTCCGTCATTCAATGTCAAATGTGAAGTCAAGGTTTGAAATGTAGACATCGTAGGAGCAAAAGCTAGATTAAAATGTAATATCCAAAAAGGGTAAGCAAAACGCTAACCCAAAAAGCAAAATCTAAAGAGCAAAATCCAAAAAGCAAAGATAAGACGTTTAACCAAAAATGCAAAACCAAAATTAAAAACATACTGCACTGTGCCTTATTAATCTAACTGGCGACAGTATTATGAGAGGAAGATGAATAAAGTGTTTCGTAAAAAATTATCCATTGGAGTCATGCTACTCCTCAGTATCATGTTAATTTTGAGCGCTTGTACAAGTACAGCAAGTAAAACCGAAAATACGACAGACACCTCGTCCAACGTGGCCGGTGCTAACAATACAACGGGCGATGAAGCAGATACATCAACGTCTGAGCTTAAAGTGACCACATTTAATCCAGGGGAGAAAAGTATTTTTGGTGTTTCCTCTAACCTGATTGAAGGGCCTACTGAGGTGGTGCTCGTCGATGCCCAGTTCCAGAAGAATGATGCGGAGCAACTGGTGAAAATGATTAAGGATACAGGTAAGAAACTTACGACCGTATTTATCAGCCATAAAGATCCAGATTATTACTTCGGTCTGTCGGTCATCCGTGAAGCATTCCCAGATGTGAAGATTGTCGCAACGCCGGGAACAGTGGAAGGCATTAAGGAAACGATCCAAGTGAAGAATGATTACTGGAACCCAATTCTGAAGGAAAATGCGCCAACAGCACAGATTGTTCCTGATGTCTTCGACGGCAAACAGTTCACAGTAGATGGACAAGCCGTTGATATCATTGGTCTGGATGGTTCTGATCCGTCGCACACCTTCCTGTGGATCCCATCCATTAAAACGGTTCTGGGCGGCGTTCCTGTGTACGAGAACGTACATGTCTGGATGGCAGATAATCAAACACCAGAGAGCCGTAATGAGTGGCGTGAACTGTTGGATGAAATTACTGCTCTGAACCCTGAGCGAGTGATCCCAGGTCACTATGTGGGAACCAGTGCCGGAGATCTATCCAGTGTAACGTTTACCCGCGATTATATTGCAAAGTTTGAAGCAGAAGCAGAGAAAGCCAAAGATTCCAAAGAGCTAATTGCAACAATGGAAAAGGCGTATCCGGACTTCACCAATACAGGTGATTTGGAAACGAGTGCTCAGGTGATCAAAGGTGAAATTTCTTGGCCATAAGAGGACATAAATTAAGGCATGGTTTTTTCCATGGTTAGATTGATGAATCTTGTTCTAATATGGCATAGGCAGTGAACTCAAGAGCAACATCTGCCCCTTTAGTTAGGGGAGGGGTGTTGTTTTTGTGTTTGGATGTGGTGGGTGAGCGTCCACCTTAGCTGGGGCTGGTTCATTTTGGCTATGTATTTTCAACCGATCTATGCGGGAATATTCTATAAGGGGTTTCTTTTACGTCCCAGGTGTGATAGAACAGAGAAGTGGCTATCCTATATGGATAAGCGGTTGTGAATCGGGAGCATAGCTGGTTACAGAAAGGATGCTTGAACGGATGTACGTTGTATGCAAAGAACACGTGGACATTGCGATCGACAAGTTTGTCGATGAGTATGAGGACGCTCCAGATATCGTGGATTTGAAGGAGACGGAATTTGCCGACTGGGATCCGCCTGCGAAGTGCGCTGAGTGCGAGCAGCATGCGGAATTTCTTGTCGTTTAGCGTACTGTAGGAATTGAAGGCGGCAGAAGGCGTCACTATAGGTGGCACTTCTCCGCTGGAACTCACTTTCCATCCGGTATGAACATCACAGCAAGGAGCGAAGAGAGCGTGTTGAGCGCTCTTTTTGCTTTTTTGGTAGGAGAAGATGGGGCGTTGGAGTGATGGGGTGGGGACGAAGAAGCCTAAGTGCAACATGTGCGTGTCCTGTCTGGCGTGCGCCTTAACGAGTTGGTCGTGGAAGATGGCTAGCGCCTTGCCGATCAACAATGAATTGAGGTAATAATGATAGGGTGCTTAGCCGCGTAGTGGAAGCCTACTTTGAGGTGGGAGTTGTGTCGGGTGAGTGATAGCGTTGTGTGCTGTAGTATGGTGGTAACTTTGCAGTAGCATTATAGTAGCTGTGCAGTAGAGTAACTGTGGAGCTCTAACGAATCTGAGACCTCTTATATGGTGCTAATACTCCCTGGTTGAAATCTAACGAATCGCAGGCATGCTATTTTAATGAAATGACCTTGAAAGTGGTGGGAAACGCTTGTTTCTACTGCGATAGCGTGTGTGAGATTCGTTAGATTTTATAAGAAGCTAAAATGGGCTAAATAAGGTGTGTGGGGTTCGTTAGAATATTGGGATGCGAAGATATAACGTGTAGCTGAAACAGGTAGATTAAACGATGCGGTGATGCATCTTACTTATAGATTCTTTTGCAGGACATTTAGGAGGAATGGATATCCATGTTGATTCAAATTATTGGCGTAGGCAAATTGAAGGAAAAATATTTAACGCTCGGCATTCAGGAATATGCCAAGCGGCTCGCCCCGTACATCAAGTTTCAGATGATCGAGGTCCCAGATGAGAAAGCGCCCGATACCCTGAGCGAAGCAGAGGTACGGGCGGTGAAGGAGCGCGAGGGCGAACGCATCCTCGCGCATGTGAAGAGCGAGGCGCATGTTGTCGCGCTCGCATTGGATGGCCAGCTCTGGAGTTCCGAGGAGCTGGCTATGGAGATCGACAAGCTCGGCACGTATGGGACGAGCCATGTCGTGTTTGTCATCGGAGGAAGCCATGGGCTCTCCGATGAGGTGCTGCGCCGCGCGAAGCAGCGCTTGAGCTTCGGGCGCATGACCCTGCCGCATCAGCTTATGCGGCTGGTGTTGGCGGAGCAGATTTATCGCGCAGTGAAGATCAATCGGAATGAACCGTATCGCCTTTAAGGGTAAAATAGAAAGGGACTCCATAATGGAATCCCTTTCTATTTTCAAATTAATACTTGGATCAAGCATCCACGGTTCAACCGGAGCAATGAAGTCCAATGTTTTGCCCGATGACAGGCGTTCAAGTAAGTCGAAGGAGTGTCGGGCCTCATCTTCAAATGTGAAATCGAAATGTAAGTTTATTTTTTTCACCTGCCGTCCTAAACTACGGGGAGCTTCCATAGTAATTTGGATACTCTCGACCATCAATCGCAATAGAACTTTTTGTTCTTCGGCATCCAAAGTAATCAATTTGTCTTTTATGAGTATTAGGAGATTATACAGAGCATCTGCATCTACTAAAGTACTGTTGTCCTCGGCAATCTTTGCTTCCACAGCTTCAAGGTTTTTGTGTAACTGTTCATGTTTCGTATGGACTTTCATAAGCTCAGGCTTGAGAATAGGGACTAGCTCAAGATTTTCCAGTAGTTTGTCTTTGAGCTTTTGAAGCTTCTTGCTTGCAGTGTTCAGCTCATCCAAGATAGCTTTCTTCTCTGCCTGCAAGGGAGCATCTGTATGGGAGCGAATCTTGTTAATATTATATGCCAATTGATGAGTGATTTCTGGTCGAGAAGCGATACGGACAAGATCCTCAAGCAACTGCTTCTCGGCCACATCCGCTCGAATACTATTGGAGCGACAAACAGTTTTTCCTTTGTTATGAAATTGTCCGCAGATATAGTATCGATATGTTTGTCCTTTTGATGGCCCTGTGCGAACAGAGAAGATTAACCAGATTGACAGCATGGTTGTGGACAAGAGCAACAACATCTATTTCCTAGATAGTCAGAAATTGAAGATACGTAAATTTAACAGTTCTAACGGAACGATAGAGACATTCAAAACGATCAATCAGGATTTCAATTGGAACTACAAGGATGCCGACGGGAAAACGAAACACTATGACTATAAAGACCTGACGCCCCTCAAACTTGCCTATAATTCAGCGAGTGGCAAACTGTATCTCGCCGCAATAGTATTTTCAGGACATTCAACTGCCACAATCCTTTACGACATCACCAACAGCATCAGCGTAGCTACGTATGATGTTAACCATGTCGCAGCCCGTTATATGGACTTCATTGCGTTCCCCGATGCTGAGAGCGTTATGTATGGTGTCACAGCCAGTCACGAATTGAATATCTTTGAAGGGAAATTGAATCAATCGCAAGTCGAGCAAGTAGTCAGTAGTACGACCTACAACGCAATTGATCTGACGGACTACTATGGATATGCTCCTGTAGCAGCCGCACATGCAACAGCTAACAATCTATATGTGTTTGGCCGAAGTAAGATGTATGATCTGCAAAGGTTTCCTGTGAAAGTGAAAAAGATCGTTGAGTATGATGGTAGCCGGTATGATAGCGTTTCTACTTACAACGGGAAAATGTACATGACTATGGCTGACACTGTCTACGAGATGGCAACAGACGGTAATATGATTACATTCGTAAAAGGAAATGTTATTTTTTATGACGACAACAGCAAGTCCATCCGCAGAATCAATCTGTAGCAATATTTTATAAAACGGGCTGAAACCAGTCCGTTTTTTATCAATGACGGAGGCGACAAGATGAATCATCGTAAACTGGAAGACTCAGATATTTGGTATGTGCTGTCTCAGTTGAATGAAGAAAATACGGATGATGTGCCAACTACTGAAGAAATGATTATGGGGATATCCGAAGGGGAGTTGTCCTTATTCATTGGCAAGAATGAAGATACATATCTACAAAAATGGAGAGAGGACAGTGCATGGAACTGGGCAGCGTTTATCTTTGATTTCTACTGGTTGCTCTACAGAAGAATGTATAGGTACTTCTTTATCTACCTAGCAGTGGTTTACTTTAGCATTTATTTAATTGGAACTATGGTATCAAACATGTCTAACTCATTGGTCGCCCCAGTAATAACAGGTACAGTCATGTATAGTATCTTCAAAGTGATAATCGGTACAACAGGCAATCAACTTTACTTACGTCATACCAAACGTAAAATTGACCGTGTCCACCAAGTTGTTGAACATGTCTTATCAGGCGAACGTGATATTGTCAAAGCAGGAGGCGTCAATCTAGCTCTACCTTTTATACTAATTCTTCTGCCAACCCTCATTGCCATCATAAGCTTTATGTTTAATTTCTTTACAACTTTCCGAGCTGTTTCAGATAGTCTGAGTCAAAATATACGAAGAGAGCAAACTGAGAATATGAATACATCTCTGGCAACAACGGTGAACTCTACATCTAGTGACACAACTGAGTACAAGAAAGAATGGACAGCTATTGCAACTGAGATCAACGGTTATAACTGGAGTGAAATGGTAGGGTATGAACGTCTGGTGGTTATCGTTGCAGGCTTGATGAAGAGCTGGGAACAAGAAAATTTACAAGTGGATGGCACTCCAATTATTATAGATCAGGATTCTCCGATTATAACTGAGCTAGTGATTGCCCTATATGGGGACAGCAAATATGCCCATATGAATCTGATTGAAATTATGGGAGTGATTAAAGGACAATTACAACAGGCAGAAAACTCTATAGATGTAAGTGATGCTCTCGATGAAGATTTGTACTATGCTGTAGCCGATGATAATTATAATGAAGTAGTCCGTTTGCTGGATCAAGGGGCCGATCCTGCCAATTCTTCATCAATAATAGCGGCTGCCCGTAATAAAAACGTTGCTTTGATAAGCCTCTTAATTCAGTACGGTGCTGATCCAGATTACTTTTTCAGAGGAGAAACCCCGTTGTCCATACTTGTTCAGGATGATGAAGTAGAGTTAGTGAGCCAATTGCTTGATCATGGAGCAGATCCTGAAATGGGAACCCCTTTATCCTCACCGCTCCAAATTGCAGTAGAATTAGGCTCAATTAACATGGTGCAGCTATTGCTAAAACACGGAGCTGATAGTAACAGATTTATCGAAGGAGAGAAGAGTATACTTCAGATTGCTGAGGAATTAGGACATACGGAAATCTATCAATTGCTCAAAGAACAGGAACATTGATATTATTTATTCAGGACTGTGTTACAAAATAGGATTTTATACAATAAATAGATTGAGTTATGCAAGAGATCATCATTTTTCGTCTTGGATGAAGGTTAGCAAGCTGTAATTATGGCTTTTTTGTAGTGTTTTTGTAGGTGGTTCGAGGAAGCCAAGGCCTTTAATTAAAATTACTACCAAGTTGTTTCTCAGAAGCACAGTAATTCATTCTTTAAGTAAAATTGTCATTATAAAGGCTTTCTGACGAACTTGTTACTCTCAGCACAGAAGATTAAAATACTCCAGAAGCGGGGCTGATTTGTGAGAAAGACTTTCTGAATATGCACTATGTAATAAAGAATGATAATCTGAGAGGGAAGCTTGAAGAAGACAGCGTGAGGATACGGATAGATTAATGTGGATGAATAATATAAACAGCGGAGAGGATGCAGTTGTCTTTTCCGCTGTTTGCTGTCTATAGTCTATCGCCGCGAGGTTGGGTATTCTGAATAGTACCTCTGTTACAAAATAATTAAAAAGCGAATATATGAAATAGTATAATTAGGTCAAGCCTGAGCGTGAGCAAGGATATGGGCCAGTATATGTTGAATTTATATATAATTCGCTGAAAAGTGGGGGTGGCGGAGAGCTGCCTACAGTTTCATTCACTTACCGCCCAATAATCCCATCACAGGGTGGTATTTACACTTTTTCCCTAATGGGGTACTATGGACTATATTCGGAGGATTTGTAGGGCAAATTAACTACTAAGCTGGATACAATCCAACGGAAAGAGGTAATTATTATGGAATTCGCTTTAGAGATGGAAATGATCCCTATCATTAAGTCCCAATACGAGACTTTACTAAATAAAGAGGTGGACAGCTTGATTGCTGTTGCAGAAGAGCTTCCAGTGAATCATCGAATTGTCGATCTCTTGTTTGCTCCGATACATGCGGATACAAACACTTTAAACAACAATGATTACAAACGCTCTTTAAAAAAGCTAAACATGTCTCAGCTAGATGTCTTAGCTATTTTTATGACACACCAAAAGGGGATATCAATACAGCGGCTGAGCAAAATTTTGAGGATGAAACCTGAAAGAATTAAGGATTCTTACTTAAATCGTTTCTTGGAACTTGAACTGGTTCAGCGGATATCCAAATATACCTATTCTTCAACGGGCTGGTCCACTGTTTCGCCAACATATGTTGTAGCTATAGAAGCCAAACTTGTTAAGTGGCAAGAAGCATTAGATCAAGCAGTATATAACTTGAATTTTGCTGATTACTCTTACGTGGCTATGGATCAGGGAATGCAGTTCAAACCGGAAATTGTGCAGAAATTTATGGATGCGAATATTGGTTTGATGAGTGTAAGTGCTAACAGTACAGTCACAATTCTTTTTGAGCCTAAAAAGAATAAGTCATATAAGTACTCTGATTTCAGACTTCAAAGACTTCGACTTTGTAGAGATTTAATATGCCAAAATTCTAAATGGGGCTTTATTCAATAAACAAGGGGAAATTTTGATGAGCAAACCATTTACTCCTGAGATTACAGTTGATGAACTCAACGGCACTTCTATAGGAGAGCAATTCTTGTTCCTTTCTCCGATTGGTGATGGAGGTCAGGGGACGGTATTTAAAGCAGTACTTAGTCATGATTCTCAAGAGATAGCTGTAAAGGTGTATTCACCAGATCAACTTATAAAACGTGCTGAACTTGAAGTTGCCAAACTTGAAAAAACTAAGTCCCCGCACTTAGCAAGATTAGTTGACCATGGAAGCTTAGCTCTGAGAGGAAGGGAATGTTTTTTTGTTGCTACAGAATATGTGCCTGGAACAGATCTCAAGAAGTATTTAGAGAAGGCCACTCTTAGTCAATCTGAAGCGGCTAAACTCCTTAAGCAGATGTTGTTTGCAATAGAAGAAATGTGGGAGTTAAGAATTGTCCACTGTGATATTAAACCGGCAAATATCATGTGTTCTATTTCGGGTGAGTTTCAACTTATAGATTTAGGTCTAGCCAAGCACCTTGACACTCAGACGATTACAATGGCTGGGATGATTATGGGTACACTGGGATACATGGCTCCTGAACAGCTTCGCGGACGAAAGAATTTCACATTAAGAGTTGACCTTTTTGCTTTGGGGATTGTTGTTTATGAAGCTTTGGCAGGAGTACATCCATTCCATAAGAATCAGTTCCATATTGGGAATATGGAACCACTTCCCTTGAGTGAATTTGTAGAGGTGGACTCGCGGCTTGAACAAGCTCTTAGGTGGATGTTACAGGCCAACCCAGTAAGAAGGCCGTCATCATGTAAACAAATTCTAAGTCTTATCGAAGAGGTGATTTGATGTTTTTACTCAATGTTGGCTACAAGTGGACTAATCATGATCGTGTTGATGGTGTGGTGATTAATGCAAGCGGTGTACATAAAGCACAGGCCACAAGAAGAAATTTGTCAGTCACACCTGATTGCTTGCTCTTTGATCCCCAGTTATATCTATCTGGTTTAAATTTTGATAATTGCAATAATACATGTGCTAGATTATCGACATATCCCTGGTTTGGGGGAGTGAGTACGAGTTTGATAGTCAAATTCAAACTCAAAGAGAATGGTTTGATGACCACAAAACATCTATGGCATGGCCATATACTTTGCCTGTTATAAAAGAGGAAATACTTGATAGCTTGAGAGGCTGTTTTGATTTCCAAGTAGGCCTTGGTGTGACTCATTTAATAATTCCTACACCATTAGTTGAAGACTCCGAGGATGAATTTGCACTTCAACTCAATTGGATTGACGCCGCGATAGAACTAAAAGCAGAGTATGATCACAGTATGTTAGCAACAGTTGCCTTCACGGATAACATTGTACTTCATCAAAATCCACTCGAAAATAAAGTCATTCAAACTATTATTGATAATCTTTCAGCAAGAGAAGAACTGGATGGTATCTATGTGCTTCCTGTACAAACGGGAAATGGCTCTATTAGAACTAATCACAAAAGAGTTGCTGAAACTCTTCTTTATATCAGTCATATTGTAGGGGCTCAAAATGAAAAGATTGTTATGGTGAATTTCGCTGACGCATTCGGCTATGCTTGTTTAGCCGTGGGGGCTACAGGTTTTGCGGGTGGCTATACGAATAAAACTAGAAGAATGAATCTGGATGATTTCCTTGAAGAAGGTGGAGGGGGAGCCTACCCAAGATTTTATTCTCATACACTTTTGCTTGAATTTTTGACAGATCGTGATCTATCTAAGTTAAGGGATGGCAAATTATTAAGGCTCTTAATGAATGATCATACAGAAGCGAGCGAAGATTTATTGAACGCTTTGAAAGATGGATTATCAGCCAATGATGTACCATTATGGCGTGAAAGTTTGAACAACGTTACTACGGCCACAATTCATAAAATTGAAAGGTTAGTTAGAGCGAGTAACGAGTTATCGACTATTGATCTGTCAGACATGCAGGCAAGATTTGATTATACCCTTGAATGGCTCCAATCTGCCGAAGCAAACCAACTGTTGTTACAATCAAGATTCAGCACAGCACCATTAGAAGATGATGGTCGACATATTGCTGTTTGGACAAAGGCATTTGAAGAATTCATGGATAACATTTAGGGAGAGGGGGAAGCCCCTCTTCTTTTTTCAACTTTCCATTTGCGAAGGAGATGTATGATTTGGTAATGGATGAGAGGTCAATGCAAGCGGCGGTCAAAACAGCAAAAGAGCGTATTAGTGAAAGTACAAAGGCTGAACTAATTGCTCGCTGTACTACATCCAATGTTGAGTACGTTACTGAGGCAGGTGAATTTTTATTGAAAATGAATTCCGGAAGGGATAAGTATGAAGTTGCATTAGATGAAGAATCCATTGCTCTTAACTTCTTGGAATTTGATTTTGAGAGATACACTGTCTTAAAACACTATACAGCAATATGCTCATATGAAAATAAAATGATAGAGGCCAGCATTGAACATGTATACATTAGCCAACATAACGGTTTTATTAACCGAAGATTGTTTGGTGAATTCCAATCTACATTAGCAAGTGAACCCATTGTTTTAAGCCAGGAAAGTGACATTGGGCATGTAACCATTGAATTAAGTGGCTGGTCAAAAGAACTATCTTTGTTAATGAAAAAAGAAATGAGAAGAAATTCTCCTGTTTCTATAAAAATCAGGGGAGTAAATATAAATCAACATGACAAGGCAGTAGAACTATTAAAAAGAATTAGTGATTCACTTTTTTTCCAAATTGACTTGAGATTTAAACTTCCTTTGATGCTTTCTAAGAGAAGCTCAATTGGGATAGGCGGTGTAATGCCTCAGAAAGCCAATGTTGCTGAGTTGAAGTTTCCAAAGATGAAATATAACAATGATGCTATTTCTTTGTATTGGTACGCTAGAAGTGCTACAAAGATGCCTTTGTTACAATATCTTGCTTTCTATCAGGCAATTGAATTCTATTTTCCAATGTACACTGAACTTGATGCAAAGAAGATGTTGAAGAAAATATTAAAAAATCCAGTTTTCGATGAAGACAAGGATGAGGATTTAACAAAATTAATTACTATGATTCGACCAAGATTAAATGGCAGAGGGTTTGCTAACGAGAGAACACAATTGTTATCAACCTTAAGAGAGTGTGTGAACCCTGATGAAGTCAGAGATTTTCTAAGGGGTACTAAAAAGAGTGATTTTTTCTCTATGAAGAATGAGCAAGGAAAGCACAGTAAGCAGATTTCATCTGTTCCGCTCACTCAAAATCAAGATGATGACGAGCTGATCAATAACCTAAAGGAGCGGATATATGATATACGTTGTAAAATTGTCCATACAAAAGCCAGTGACGTAGATCAAAACGTTGAGATGATCTTACCTTTTTCAAAACAAGCTGAGTATTTGACGTATGACATTGAGTTAATTAAGTTAGTGGCTCAACAGATTATTATGGCCAGTGGAAGTCCTATGTTTTAATTTATTATTAGGAAACGATGATATGAATAGCTTTTAATGTTTTATTGCAAACACTTTTCATGCAGGCATTCAAAATTGTAGAAGGAGAAAGAGATGAAGATTAACTACTATCTCAAAGCTAACCCGTTGATTCGCCGGCCTTTCAATCAAGAAGTGACTTCTTATATAGAAGATTGTAAGGTCAAATGGGAGGCTAACGAAAGCGGACTTTTCAAAGGGGTTTGTATTTCAGTAAGCAATGTTGAAGTGATTGGTAAGAATGAAGATGGATTTGTTTTTAAAGAACAAGACAACCTAGAAATGAGGGTCTATAGAATAGCTTCGTTCTGTTCTAATTCGGTTTATGTCCAAACAAAACTTCAATTGTTGGATGCCGAGTCACTGTTTTTGGAAAGCCCTACCTACGAGGCGGAAAACACTGAAGAAGAAGAGCTTTTAAGGAGTGAAACTCTTATTGGCTACAGTTCTATTGGGGGAATGCTGAACATTCCAGATAAGCTTGATCCTGAAATGTTTATGAATCAAGATAAATTTAATTATTCATCTGTTCTAGCAACTTATACTGATGCACTACGCATACAAAATCCACTTAGGCGATTTGAGCAATTTTTTAAAGTAATTGAGCACTTTTTTGATACAAGTATTAAAGAATTCGATAGGTTAGTATTTGATAAGAAAGTTGCCGAACATGCTTCTCAATATAATGCATTTTTTGATGAGGAGAAAATAAAGGGATTGAGAGAAAGTAGAAATCGTTGTATACATCCACAAGCGAGATTAGGACCTCACAATTCAGAGAATTTGATCTCGCGAAGAACTATTTCAACTCAATTAAACGACATACAGCTTTTAGCGGAAATTTTTTTAGAGCATCCGGTTATTGAATTATGAGTTACAATAAATTGTATGAAGATGCACTCACGCAAGTAATATAACTATGTGTGAGTGCTGTCCATAATATAACCATTTATTTGTGGTATGGATGATTGTTGATGATGCGATAAGCTCGATAAATTTGTTCAACCAGAACGGTTGTTTGTAACCCGAAGTCCATCTCCATCTGACTCAGTGTCAGAGTTTCATTGTATTCAGATGGATTTGCACCAACAACTATGGAGATGTCAGAGACGCCTGACGATGCGTTTTGATCGAGCTTAACCGCCAGTTCTTCCGAAGAAATGCTCTTACCCAAAGTTGTGATGACTATAACGAATGAGTTGGGATTCAATTTCTTTTGCAGATCGTCTATCTTCTTCAACTGAACAAGCTTAATACTACAGTAGCGGCTCAGTCGCTTCTCATATTCTTTAGTGGCCTCAAGATAGAACTTTTCCATCTTGTCTCCGACAGCATACACACTGATCTTCATATAAAAGCTACCTCACGTTCTTAAAGATAATGATAAAAGTTCACCATCATCTGGCTGAATTTTATCCGGCAAATTCAATTTAGCTTTTTAAGCAGTCAGTTCAGTATCAGTCTTCTAGACGTGTCTACCTCCAAGCTTGAGAGGCTCCAGATCCATCTGAACGGCCGCGATCTTGACACCTATTCAAGTAAAGAAGCTCTGATATGTCATGCAATGGACGGGTTAGCGGCACATAGGTTGAGAAACACCAATATGTCGATCTTACCTCTTAGATTTAAATAATGTGCTTAGTATATCATTGCCGTTAGGTTGTAAAGCACATATAAAGCAGACACGCGAAGTGAACTTGTCATCTATAAACCATTATATGATAGCATAGTATAGTAGCAGATTCATATAGGGATTCTATAATACTCATCACATTCATAGGCAGTTAGCTTACGCTGAACAGATATTGTGAAACTAATTCATCAACACTATAGAATACGTTTTCTAGGAGGATACGATGTTAACAACAGTAGCTGACTTGCTTAAGGACTTAATGGATAAGGAGAAGGAAACAATAAAGAACTTCGAATTTGTAAAACATGGTTCCATGATTGGTCAAATGTATGAAGGTCTGACAACTGATATACTAGAAAAGAGTTTACCGAAAAATTTAGATATCCGTGTTGTTTCCGGTATGATTAAGAATAGTAAAGGGGAGTTAAGTCACCAAACAGACTGTATGATTGTGGAAGGTGAAGGGGAAAAGCTTCCTTATTCTAATGATTATGTGTACTCTTGTTCTCAGGTATTAGCGGTTATTGAAGTGAAGAAGAATTTATATCTCGATGATTTAATTGACTCACATCAAAAGATGAGAAGGATTTTTGAAATTAGTGATCATGATCCTATAGAAATACATCCTGTAAGAGATGCATATAAGCAGATTGTAAAAAAGGAATTACCAGAAAAAGCACAACTTGTGAACTTGAATCTAACAGAGCAAATGTTATATCACACTCTTATTATTGAAGAGTTATTACCGCTTAGAATAGTTTTTGGATATTACGGTTATTCATCTGAATATAGTTTAAGAGAGTCTTTTATTAACTATCTTGATGACAACATGAGCCCTGATTCTATGAATATAAAGAAGGGGTTCGGGCCTATAAATTTCCCGAATTTAATCGTGGCTAGGAATAGTTCTCTCGTGAAATTAAACGCAATGCCTTACATTGGAAATGTCGATAAAAATGATTTTTGGGATGTATATGCGAGCTCATCACACAATCCATTACTACATTTATTAGAACTGTTGTGGACAAGATTAACTTATCGATATAATATTTCAAGTGATATTTTTGGAGAAGACTTGGAAGCCGAAGTATTGCATCGTTATATTTCTGCCCGACCTAAAAAAATCGGTAACCAAACAGGATGGGAATATAATTATCATTATGTTGAGAAAAAAGATTTAGAAGAAAGAGTGGACATGTATGAATGGACTCCTGCTGAACTTGATGATCAAGAACATATGATTATCAATTGGCTTTGTTATGGAGAGATTTTAAATGTAGATGAAGATATTTTCGTTGACTGGCTAAAGAAAGAAAATCGTGATTTAGATGATATTGTCACAAGCCTTCGTAAAAAGGGTTTAGCTTATTTAAATGATAAAAGAGAGATTGAACTATTGACTGATGAATGTCGTATTGTTTATTGTGGTGGAAAAACATATGCGGCAGAAGATAAAACTGGCAGGTTGACTCGATGGGCATTAAAGCAGAATAAGTAGAAATGAAAGGAGAGGCAACACACCTCTCCTTTTCCTTACTCTATTTTACCATATCAACCGATACGGTGAACCGTACCATAAGTAGGACGAAATTTATGATGTATATTCATTAGATCGTTTTGCCGAAATTCTTTAACTAACTCATTTAAAATGTTTTTAATTGAAATAACTTTTTGTCAATAAATGAATTCCGACGTGCTACTTCTATTCTAGTACTGACCTGATCTAATAGATCTAAAGAGTCTAAGTGTTGAATGGCATTTTTAGTTCTAGCGCTTCTTTCAGGATGGTGAATCAAGTAAAGCTGCTCTGACGACATTTGTTAGATTAGTTCAGTTCAGATACTAGCGTGAAGTTATTGATGAATCCTTCTTTTTGCAAGAAAACAGTCTCAATCTTGTCCGTTTTCATATCATAAAAATAAATACCTCGCTCGGTATTTCCATTTCCTTTTTCCCCGAGAAAATAAAACCCGTTACCGTCTTTGTCCAGAAATAGTTCACTGCTGGCTTTAATCGGAAGCTGAAGTTCCTTTCGTTGTCCTGTCTGCAGATCCACCAGACTATACCCGATAGGCATCTTATTAATGTATTTTGCAGTTGCTATGAGAAGCTGATTTCCTCTGGCAGATAGAGTGAGAATCTGTTCATCTTTAAGTTTAATTATTGCACGAGTTTGTTTCGATACGGGATCAATTTCGATAATGGTATGACTCGGTGGAACCATCGGTTTTTGGGTCTGATTTGACTTTTCCATCTGCTCGTATTGTTCATCCTCAGAATATTGAATGGCGTATCCTTTTTCTGTTTCCGGATCATAGGCGATGTCCCATGTGGTCGTATCTGAATCTTGTTCATTTAATATCGAGATTTTTTGAGTTGCTTTATCCAGAAACATGACTTTTACAGGGCGTTCTCCTTTTTGCACAGCAGCCATCATTAGTGTATTCTCAGTGACATCCGGGATAATTGAATTAATCGCAAATAAATTGGAGCTTAATTGCTGCACCTGCTGTGTTTTCATATCATAAGCGAATAACTCGTCGCCTTTACTTTTGCCTTCGCCCGAATAATAGGTGGTGTCTTCGGCCAAAGAAACTACGGTCAGAGGATATTGAGAGTTATATGGTAAGTCAGTCATTTTGTTGAGAGCTTTGGACTGTAAGTCGTATGTATACACATTCATTTTCATTCCATCATTGGGATCTGTTCCATTGACGTATTCGGTGTTAGTGATGGAGAGATATTCACGGGATTGTGAAACAGTATTTTTTATATCGACAGAAGGTTTTTTTACATTTGTTGCATCATTACTGCATCCTGAAATTAAAATGAGTAAAACAAACAAAAATAGAAAGAAGTAATTTTTCGAATACTCTATTCGCATAAATGATCACCCTTTTAAAAATTTGATAAGGAGGCGAAGAATTCCGCCCCCTCCTTTAATACTTTAAATTTAGAATGAGTAGAAGTATCTACCTTTAAATGAAAGAGAAGAAGACCATTTTAAATCAAATAGTTCTACACCTGTTTTCCAAATATCTAATGTAGCGTCAGGAAGTGCTCCGTTATCTCTTTTGGTAACATTAGCAAATACATTATTATCCAAGTTTCGCGCATCCAGTACCTGTTCATATTTAGGATTATCTATATCGCCCCTCGTTGCAGCATCACCTTTTTTGAGTGTATTGCTGTTTTCACCAGTAGTATCAGTGAAATTTGTAAAACGGCCTTCTCCAAGAACAGTACTGGATGTTATTGTGATTTTATTATTATTACTACCGTAAGTATAAGTACCGGCTGCCTTTCTAGTTCCTCTAGGTAATGCTTTATATGCTGCTAATGCGAAGACGTTTTCCTGAGGATATATAAATTCTTTTATATAACCTTCGCCATCGTATAAAACTCTCAACCCCGGTTGTGGAAGAGGATTTTCTATTTTATATACCGGTAAATCTTTAGCTTCTTCTTTGATTTGCTCAACAAATTCTTCTTCTGATTGTAGTTGTTCTATATCTACCTTTGCTGAACTGAACTGGGTTATTTGGCTTTGATAAATAGAAGGCAGTGTTACTAGTTTACCTTGGTCAATAACAATCATTTGGTTGGTTTCGTCATACTCTACTATGGTTCCTGGATTCATTTTAGTAGGAATTGTATTTGAAGAATCTATAGAATATGCAAAAGATGAAACGCTACCTACAAATAAGGATGCCGTAACCAATAAAGCTGTAACTACCTTTTTCATTGTGATCGTCCCTTCAAAATTTGGTATATTTGAAAGTTGGCCAACTGTTCAAAAATTGGTTTATAAGGATAATAAAGTGTTTACATTTTATATGTTATATATTATATATAAATTACATAATAAGTCAATAATTAAATATAATTCAATCGACTTTCGCATCTGTAAATTAGCTTGAATGGCTTGCCGTTGCAGGAATTGAAATTGTTTTTTTATTGCTTACCCCATCTCTTTGATTGGTGTCATGGAAGTGACTAGCAACCATGCATATAAAGAAATTGTTGAAAAAATGTGGTATGCATTGGGAAAATACTCGAAGCTGTTGACCTTCTTTGTTCTTTCCACTAGCTTCGTAATCGACTCAATGTAATGAATCTCTCAATATAAGTACGGCAGTTTAAAGCCTCTTCAAGAGGTGGATTTTTTGTTGTTTGAGTCCCCCTTGCTATTGTTAAAAGCTATAACCAGCCATGCATTTTTCATATAACTAGCATCCCACTTGATCATGCTATACTCAGGAAACTAAAAAGTTAGAAGGAGATTTTTTTATGATACCATTTCGTAATGATCATGTAGGTAGCTTTTTACGTCCTGCAAACTTAAGTCAGGCGCGTGAACAATATAAATCAGGCAACATCACATATGAAGAATTAAGAACTGTGGAAGATAAAGAGATTATTCGAATTATTGAACTGCAAAAGGAAAATGGCGTATTCGCAGTTACGGATGGTGAATTCCGCAGAAGCTGGTGGCACTTTGATTTTCTAGGTGGCTTGGATGGCGTAGAGTTATATGAGCAAATTGATGGACCTCAGTTCCATAACATGCAAACGCGCAAGGGCGGGATTCGTGTTGTTGGTAAGGTCGATTTCTCAAGTCATCCCTTTGTCGAGGATTTTAAGTTTTTGAAAAAGCACGCAGGTGACGCAGTGGCGAAACAGACCATTCCAAGTCCTAACATGCTCCTATACCGATTGGAGAATGGCGCCAATATCTATACGAACAGAGAGCAATTCCTTCAGGATACGATTGCGGCGTATCAAAAAGCTATTCAAGCCTTCTATGATGCGGGATGTCGATATCTGCAATTAGATGATACAGCATGGGCAGACTTATTCTCAGAAGCGGGTCATGATAAGTTCCGTGCTAAAGGCTTGGAACCGGCAGAAGAATTGAAAACGATGCAGCGGATGATTAATGAAACGTTAGCTCATAAACCGGCAGATTTAGTGGTGACGATGCATATTTGTCGGGGTAACTATAAGTCGAACTATTTCTCAACGGGTGGTTATGATTACGCTTCTGAAGTTATCTTTGGCGGCTTAAATGTAGATGGGTTATTTTTGGAATTTGATGATGAGCGCTCAGGTAGTTTCGAGCCATTAAAATATGTAAATCGTAAAGATTTGAAAATCGTGCTTGGTTTACTTACATCCAAATCAGGTGAGCTAGAGGATAAAGAACACATTAAAGCTCGGATCGCAGAGGCGGCAACCTATGTACCCCTTGAGCAACTCTGTTTGAGCCCACAATGTGGCTTTTCGTCTACGGAAGAAGGCAATATTCTAACGGAAGAACAACAATGGCGGAAACTTCGTTATGTGAAAGAAATTGCAGAAGAAGTATGGAATTAATAGCTATATATAAATTTAACTAAACATTTACACAAAACGGAGAGGGCAGAAAAAACCTGAAGAAGCGAAGCGCTCGCCTTTATACCCGGATTTTACCTTATAAAAAAGGAATCACAAAAATCTGGGGATAACAGCGATCGGAAGGTTATTCTGTCATTGGAGTGGCTAGTGTAAATATTTTTTCGTTCCATTTATATAACGGAGGGGATGTAAAATGACGATACAAGCAGACCAAGAGACAGTTATCGTTGAAGCGTTCATTAATGGTCAACATGTAGAATCCCTTTCGCAGTTGGCAAAAGAGAACCCAACAAACCCAACGGAGATCGTAGGCTATGTCCCTATCACTACGAAAGAACAAGCGGTTGAAGCGATTGAAGCGGCGGCAGGAGCTTTTAAAACTTGGAAGCAGACCTCCATAGATGAACGCATTATCATGATGCGCAAGGCAATCGAGAAGATTAGAGCAGCTGAGAATGAAATTGTTCATTTGCTGTCTAGGGAGCATGGCAAGCCCCTGTATGATGCACACGGTGAAATTTATGTATCGTTAATGTGGATGGAGTTTGCTTGTAATGAAGCTAAATCAGCTCTACAGGAAGAGATCCAAGAGCATGACCATGGTAAAACGATTCTTTCTTATGATCCAATGGGTGTGGTGGCAGCGATTAGTCCTTGGAACTACCCTATTGCTTTATCTACGATTAAGATCGCTCCTGCCTTACTTGCGGGCAACACGATTGTGCTCAAACCAAGTCCATTTGCACCATTAGCGGCGGCGAAAGTGGCAGAGATTATCGCGAGTGAGTTCCCGGCTGGTGTAATCAATGTCGTTTATGGTGATGCGGATGTGGGCGTTGAGCTGACTAGTCATCCTCTTGTGTCTAAAATCACCTTTACAGGTGGAACCGCAACAGCGAAGCATATTATCAAAGCTGCCTCGGAAACGATTAAGGATATGACGCTGGAGCTTGGTGGTAATGATGCGGCTATCTTCTTGGAAAGCTTTGATGTTCATGATGAGCGAGCAATGCGCCGGATTGTCATTTCTAATTTCTTGACAGCAGGCCAAATCTGTATGATCGCCAAACGTGTGTATGTACACCGTTCTATTTATGATGCGTTTGTGGAAAAATATATAGAGGCAGCAAATCGCTGGATTCGGATTGGTGATCCATTCGATTCTAATACGACGGTAGGTCCGGTTAATAACCTGAAGCAGCGAGATTATGTACAGGGTTTGGTTGAAGATGCGCAAAAGCGCGGGGCTAAGGTCATCCCTCTCGGTCAAATTCTGGATCAGAAGCTGTTTGAACAAGGTTACTACCTGCAACCTACGCTGGTTTTAGGTTGTGATGTTCATGATCCGATTGTGGTGGAGGAACAGTTCGGCCCTACGGTTCCGATTCTACCATTTGACGATGAAGAGCAGGTTATTCATCTACACAATGAAAGCATATATGGATTGACGAGTTCTGTGTGGGGAAAAGAAGAGGATGCCATCTCCGTCGCACGTCAACTTGAAGCTGGAACGACTATGATCAATACAGCTGCTGTACAGGGGCTCGACGTTCGATTCCCTTTCGGTGGCTTCAAGCAATCGGGTATTGGCCGTGAATACGGCACGGAAGGCATTCGCACGTACACAGAAAAGCATGTCATCAACGTACCGAAGACGCTGGATCTTCCTTATATACCAGAATAATAAAGAAGCCACTCCATTTTTTTGGGAGTGGCTTTGTACTTAGCTATAATACGATGAGCGGTGGCTATTTTCGACCTAGTGTCTCCCAAATTCCATGGAGCCAAGAGTCGAACTCAGCATCTTTGTCGCCTTCGTAGGTATCATAGATATCCAGACGTGTCTTTTGCAGTTTTTCCTTAAATTGCTCAAATGTGTGGCCTTCTGGAAGGCTTTTTTTAATCCGTAGCAAGATTTTGTTAAGACCTTTAAACAGATCGCCTTTGTTCTGGACAGGCATTTGTACATCTTCATCCAACTGTTTGAGCTTGCTATATGCGGCTTCGCGCACTTGAAACACTTGATCATTTTTCAAAACATTTTGCAGCAATTTAATGGTAGGGGCTGTATCCCAGTTTCCCAATTCGTTCACTGCATTCAGTCTGTCTCTCCAGCTTGAAGACCGATTAGCCGCTCGTTTGAGCTCTTCAAAGTTTTCCGGTAGTTCGTTAACTACTCCAATTTCATGGTTGTTCGTCAAAGTTCAATCTCCTTAATCATCGCCATCTCGGCAGAATGATGAATGTTAATCAGGTGAACACCATTATAGCACGAACCTGGCTAAACTAC
Source organism: Paenibacillus sp. DCT19 (assembly GCF_003268635.1). Taxonomy (NCBI): domain Bacteria; kingdom Bacillati; phylum Bacillota; class Bacilli; order Caryophanales; family Paenibacillaceae; genus Paenibacillus; species Paenibacillus sp. DCT19. The sequence continues at coordinate 6,590,320 of NZ_CP029639.1, read as the reverse complement.
TTCATTCTTGCCGATTGGTTAGCCTAAAAATTGCATTCGCTAATTCATGTTGTTGCAAGGGGAACAGGATGAAGGTCGCTTGTTTCTGTATGTAATCACTCATCAAGATGTATCAACCGATCTATCCTCCGTGACACGCTTCTTTTTCTTAATGAAGTCTACCATATACACCCATCCAATCAGCCCACATAAGACAAAACCAAACGCATGCAGAGATCCGTAAATGGGAATGAAATCGAGTATGGTTAAGGAAAACATTTTTTTAAGTAACGGATAGAACATGGAAATCACAACAACCGTATAAAAGGCTAGGCAAGAAAGGCCTAAAAAGAAGGTTGCCTTAGTATCCAAAGCGTTTTTCCTCAAGTATGCAAGGAGATAAGCAGTGTAAATTACAATATTGCAGGCGAACAATGTGACACCGATGTATTCAATGGGCTTGGAGAAAATCATACCAATCGCAATCAATATGGGTCCGATGATATCGATGGCAACGACCCAGGGATACCAGCTTTTCTTCGTCATGATGCGGCCCAGTGCACCAATAAAAATCGGAACGATCGCAGATGAGAAATGAAAGTGAACCGAGCTTAATGCGTGTGTTGCAGGATTAGCTTGGAAGAGGTTCAATTGATATTGATATAACGTAAACCATATGCCCCGATAAAAAAATAAACGAGCCCCGCGCCAATCGCTATTTCCGCTGCTTTTTCTTTCGCAATCACAATGATGGTTAAGCCATAGATGCCAAGTAGTAGCGTGAACAGTAGCCACCCAAGGGAGAGAATCCCTGGTATTGCTGTGCTTTCTAATCCCCATATCTTACTGCTCATTACAGAGGCCAGGGTAAGAAGTGCTGCGGGAAATTGAAGCCATTTCATAGCGGCATAAATCATTCGTTGCTGCTTATTCTTTTCGTCATAGTTCAATAGCAAGATTACAAGAGGTACAATGACGAAAGCCGCAAACAGTAGAAATTTTTCAACAAGTTCGAATGAGAAGTAATCCAAAACAAATATAAGAATAGTAATGATTCCACCGGGAATGACGGGTACTAATAATGACTGCGTCAGTTGCTTCAGAGAACTATTCATGGCGATCCTTTCTCAATATGTGGCGTATAATCTGCCTACATCCGGTTGTATAGCGTTCTTTCGTATAGATAGGCACTTCTCGTTGTAGTTTAACACATTTATTTGCAGTATATTGCCTAGGGTACGTTCAGGTATAGTTTTATTAGATCAAGGTACGCTATACCTAGCATAAATACGTGCCGTTGTAGAAAACATAGTGAACCTTACATACCTTCGATATGTTACATTTGTAAGCAGTAAGACTTATAACGAATAAAGTTATTGATGTATTGCAACCAGGACATACTATGAAACAATGCTCTAATAAGGGAGTTGTGGTGTCAAATGAATAAGAATGAAGGTTCAGAAATGAAACGTTCTTCAAAAGCAGCAAATATCCTATCACAGATCAATAGCAAAACGAAGCTAGGCGATTTACGAAAAATTGCGAAGGACATTAAAAAGATCACGAACTAGCTATGGAACTTTGGTCTACCGAAGAATTCTTGCCTAGACTACTAGCAATCTTAATTATGGATAAAAAACTCCTTTCACAAGAAGTGCTAGATAAGCTTGATCAGGATATGCAGACTCACACTTTTGATGAGCGAAATAACTTAATGGATTGGTTAATGGCTAATCAGCTCACCAAAGACAAGAAGACCATTGCATTGATGGAATCATGGGAATATAGCTCTTCTACTCTTCAAAGGCGAACGTTCTGGTATTATCAAGCGAGATTGAGATGGACAGGACAAGCACCACCTGATAACACCGAAGACTTACTCACAGCAATTGAAGCTAATATTGCGCAGGAAGAACCGGAAGTTCAATGGGCTATGAATTTCATTGCAGGCTGGATCGGCGTTTATGATCCAAAGTATCGAGCGCGTTGTATTAAACTGGGTGAGCAAACGGGTCTTTATAAAGGCGAAATGGTATCAAAGGGCTGTACGCCTAATTATTTGCCAGAGTTCATTGCGATTGAAGTTAACAAACGAACTAATAAATAGTTACCTGGAAGTATTTATTGGGGTGATGGTGTGAAAACAAAGGAATTTGACTTCCAGGGTGCTTTAATGAGGTACTTACTGCTGTGAATTGAAGTTTACAAAAAAGGGAATCATTTGATATTATGAAGGTAATAATCAAACGCGATGATGAGAAGAGTACGGGAAACTGTTCTTGCACAGAGAGCTCCGGTAGCTGAAAAGGAGTCAAGAGTTGTACCCAGAAACAAGCCTCTGAGCAGCAGGTAGGAACCGTATATGCGGGGATGGCATGACGGGAGCTCCCGTTATAGAGCTAGAGTATAAGCATGGCTACATGCCGTACTTGAAGAGGTTAATATGGCGACATATTAATGAAGCCGGGGTGGCACCACGAAAATTTCGTCCCCAAGACATAAGGTCTTGGAGGTGAGGTTTTTTTTATTTGTGTCCATATCCAATTCATTAGGAGGCGTCAGCATGGTTAACGAGAACGAACATCACACGGAAGGTTTTATGCACAAGTTGATTAAGGAAGAGCTTGAACAAAATCCATTTGACAGGCACATGTGCACGCGTTTTCCACCAGAGCCTAATGGTTACCTTCACATCGGAAGCGCTTATGCCATTCACATGAATTATTCTCTAGCTCAAACGTTTAACGGGACATTTCATTTGCGCTTTGATGATACGAATCCCCTTAAAGAAGACATCGAGTACGTTAACGTGATCATTGAGGACATCAAGTGGCTTGGATATGATCCGGGTGGGCACATCTACTATGGATCAGACTATTCAGATGAAATTTATGAGGCTGCGGTTCAATTGATCAAGCGGGGGAAGGCTTACGTCTGTGACCTATCACCCGATGAAGTAGCGGAATATCGAGGAACGTTGACAGAGCCTGGCAAGAATAGCCCTTATAGAGACCGATCAGTTGCGGAAAATCTGGAGCTGTTTGAGAAAATGAAAAATGGAGAATTTCCGGCTGCCGCCAGGGTTGTTCGTGCCAAAATAGATATGGCTTCGCCCAATATAAATATGAGAGATCCCGTTATTTACCGAATTATCCATGCTACGCATTACAGGACAGGAACGGACTGGTGTATCTTTCCGATGTACGATTTCGCTCACCCAATCCAAGATGCCATTGAAGGTATCACCTATTCCTTATGTTCAATTGAATTTAAAGACCATCGTCCTTTATACGAATGGGTGTTACAAGAGCTTAGTCTCGCTAACCCTCCGCGTCAAAGGGAATTTGGGCGGCTAAATTTAACGGGTGTGGTGACAAGTAAACGCTTTTTGAGACCAATGGTCGAAGGGGGTTACGTCGATGGCTGGGATGACCCAAGGCTTCCGACAATCCAAGGACTTCGAAGAAGAGGATTTACGCCAGAGAGCATTCGTAGCTTTATTGAGAGCATTGGTAGTATTCGGACGGAAAGTACAGCAGATATCTCGCTCTTGGATCATTGCCTCAGGCAGGATTTAAAAGAAAAAACAGTGAGTGTAATGGCAATCATGCATCCTCTAAAAGTCGTCATTACCAACTATCCAAGCGATGAGGTAGAGCTGTTAATGATTGAAAATAATGTCGGAAACGAGACACTCGGAAAGAGAGAAGTTCCTTTTGCCAAAACAATTTATATTGAGCGTGATGATTTTATGGAGCAACCATCAAAAGGTTTTCACAGGCTGAGTCCTCATGCTGAGGTAAGGCTAAAAGGAGCCTATTTCATCAAGTGTGAAGAAGTAATCAAGGATCGTGACACTGGTGAAATTATAGAACTTCACTGTACCTATGACCCACTGACCAAGAGTGGTACAGGATTTACCGGTCGCAAGGTGAAGGGCACAATTCATTGGGTTGCCGCGGATCAAGCTGTAAAGGCAAATGTGAATCTTTATGAGAAGCTGCTACTGGATCAGGATCTTCCTAAGGCGGATGAGAGGGATTGGAGTACATTAATTAACCCGGAATCGTTGGTCACCATACAGGATGTTTTAATAGAACCTTTCATACTACATGGTCGTCCAGAGCAGAAGTTTCAATTCTTCCGACACGGCTACTTCTGTATTGATAAAAAGTATAGTTCCGATCATAGGCTAATATTCAACCGAATTGTCCCGTTAAAGGATTCATGGAATAAGAAATGAGCTCTTGCCGTAGCTAGAGCTATAGTGAAGAAATGACTATCCAATGTTACGAACTGGATAGTCATTTTGCTGTAAACTTTTCATTAGAAAAAATAAGTGGTCAGTGATACAAGCTTGAGATAGTTAAGTGGAGAAGTTTTAAAGAGTATAGCGACGTTAGATGCTACTCATCACTATAATTTGTCATAAACCAATTTTTCAATTCCTCACTCATGATCTCATACTGCGTCTGAGTAGCATCTGGATGCAGTTCAATCCCTCCAGATGAGCCCCAAATCACGAGTTCTACGCTAGTTCCGTTTATAAATGTAATCTCCCCGGTATTATTCGCTCCAAAGGCATTGCCTGACTCAAAAGGTCTAAGTTCTGCGTTTTGAATCATTTGCACAACGGTATTTGTTTCTTCCTCACTTAATGTTGTGGGATTAAACATGCCGATCCTGATTTCCTTCACTTGCCCTGCATCAAGTTTCTCTTTAAATTGTTCCGCCCACGTGTAATCGGATTTGCTGCCTGTGGAGCAACTGGAGACGATCAGTACTAGACCAATGATTACCAAGACAACGCCTAGAATCCGGTCAACACTTAAAGACAAATCACTTGGCTCCGCATCTTTAAGTCTCCATCCCAATCTTAGATACCATCCCAAGTAAGGCCAGATCGCGCATAGCAATCCTAATATCAAGGCCAAAACACCGATAACCACAGTCATTCAATCACACCCTTAAATATAGTTCTATGAAAAATAGCGAGAACTCCACTCTATATGTTTTTCCCACCAACAGATTACATGTTACCGTACCTTCACTTACCCTGGAAGCCCCTTCAGAAACGATAATATGAATCTATATGATTTTGTTCAGTTTTTGTTCAGAGCGAATGAGTATACTAGATTTCGCAATTCATTCTCGAAATAGGAAGAAGGTCATAAGAGCTGTGAGAGTTATTTGATGAAATGCGCAGATGGTAGGTGAAAAAGGTGCTTACGCTAGCTGTTTTTGGGAACACAGAACTATATTCCTAAAGTCATCTACTTTGCTAGAAACGTACATGCATGGAACTAATCTGAATTACGGTATTCATAACTAGACATCTAGCTTACATGAACTGGAAGCGGATTCAGAAGAATCTATCGTGGAAGTTGTACGTTTAAATTCTAATCTATACGGAGGCATGAAGTATGAACAAAGGCTTCACCAAATTGATTTCAATTGTGCTTACGGTGTGTCTGCTATTGGGGATTAGCGGTCTATCTCCTTTGGTTGGCTCAGTAGCTCATGCGGCTAGTACTCCGACGATGTCGGAGACGAACTATGGCCCGTACCAGGTCAAATTGACTGCTGACCCAGTGACAGATACAGCACCTAGCGGCTTTGGTACGGCCGATTCGGATGGACGAATCTGGACAGACAAGAGTGTAACGGCGGAGAACGACGGCAGTTTCAATGTGAAGTTATCTGCATTGGCACAAGAATATAAGACGATTAATACGACCAATCCAGGAGTCGGTGGAACTAGTACTGCTAACGGACCGGCAGCGGACGTCACTTTTGTTTTGGACATGAGTTCCTCTATGGGAACTTTGAACGGCAGAGAAATAGCGGAAACAGCGGGTGGACCAGGGGTTTACTATCGTGTGGAAGCTATGGCCAAGGCTGCGAATGATGCAATTCGCACAGTGATGGACGCAAACCCCAAAAACCGTGTTGCGGTGTACTGGTTTGGTGGAGCTGCTAATTCGACCCATCTGGGAACGTTTATGGAACTAGGTCATTACGAATTTAGTTCAGGTCATGCAGCAGAAGATTTTTTGAAGTATGACAGTTCAAACCAGAACATCACGTTGAACAGGAATCTAAACAAGGATGGCAGTACTGTTGGATCACCATCGCCAGTTTCACTAGGGGGAGGAACACCAACGCAGGATGGTATCATGTATGGTCTTTCCAAAACGATGAGCAATGTGGGAACCAAGGGAACAGGACCTAAGCGTCAGCCTTATATATTCCTGCTATCGGATGGGGCTGCAATTCATGCGAAGAAAGCATGGTTTTCTTCACCAAGTGCTATATCGTTCGAGACCAACTATAACAATGCATTAACCGATGCCACAACGATTGCAAACTATACTCAGAGTGCAAATGATAACGCAAAGTTTGTGCCAGGTAGAGCCTCTGACGGTTTGAGTTTGGCAAGTACAGGAGACCCTGAGATCGCTGCATTAACCATTCTCACGGGAGCCTATATGAAGGATCTGATCGATCGTAGATACACGACCTACAATGAAGGAGAGTCGACTCAGGCAAAAGTATATACGGTGGGATTAGGATCCTCAACAGCGATTAACGGACCTTCTGGTACTAAGCCTGTCTACGCTTGGGCGGGTTTGGATCCGAAAAGTGTCAAAGATAATAAAGACAGTGATTTTAGAAACGGCTCAGCAAAGAGTGCCTATAACAGCTTGCAGACCTATGCAGCTCAAGGGCCGAGTGGCTTTAACTATGCAGATGCATTTGTTTACAGCAATTATTATACATTCGCTCCGACGTATGACATTGTCAGTTCAGCCTTCGCTGGATTGGCGAACGATGTAGAAGCTACTACAACGATACTTCCGCTTCTCAACATACCGGAGACTACCGATCTTGGCTCTGAGACCGCGGATATCGCGAGTGCCATCGTCGTTTCGGATGAAATCAGCAATGATTTTACTGTCGATCTGTCCACGTTGAAAATTGGGGATGCCGTTGCAACGGTGGACACAAGTACGGCGATCTCCGGCGGTACAGCATATAAGTTTGCTGGATACGGGAGTCGAGCCGTGATCAAGACGGTGTCAGGCGTTAGCAGCTTAACTTGGTATATCGATGCAAGCGATATGCAGCCACATATTTACCGCTTTAAGAACCGGACGAATCCACAGTCGGGAGAGTACAGTCCTCCAGCAGAAGGTACTTTTAAGCTAAGCTATAACGTTAAACCGACATTTCAGGTACCACCGAATAATGTAGGTGAGATAACTCGCTACCTTAATTCGGGTAACGACACCGATGGGGCTAAAACAGCAGCATATTTCTTCCCACCGACCGACAGTCCGTATTACGATGCCTTAAAAAGTAAGCAGACGGTATCCAAAACGAACGGAATCGGTGCAAGCTACGTTAGTGAGGAGTGGCTGAGCGATACAAAAGCCACGATGAGACTGGGGAACAACGGTAAGCTTGATTTGTTAATGGGAATTGACAAGTCAGGGCCGGCAACGGTTCAGACCAACGGATCTATAGACTATAAGGTTACAATTTATAACTACACAGATACGGATAAAACAGGTCTTAGCGTAACAAGTGACGGTCAGACACAAACGGGGATTGATGTTCTCTCGAATGACAGCAAGGAGCTCACCTTTACGATAACCGCACCAGGCACGCCACAGACTGTAACTAGTGGTACGGCTGTATTGTCTGGCATTGGACTTGTATCTAATACAGTTACTACCGATGTAACGAATGTGACAACAGCTGTAATCAACACACATGTCATCGGAGATAACGGCGGTACGACTACAGGAGACAACACCTATAACATTGGTGACCTAGCTACAATTACAGCAATCCCAATGCTCGGTTATGCATTCGTAGGATGGTATGACAACCCAGCAGGGTCAGGTAATCCTGTAAGTACGGATGCAGAATATGATGTAACTGTTCAGACAGATGAAGACTATTATGCAAAATTTGTGATGATGCCATATGCCGAAAACGACAGCTATAGTGTCGTAAGAGGAGAAACGCTCACAGTTCCGGCGATTGAAGGCATCTTGTTGAACGACTCCGATGGGGAGGGTCTTCCACTCACAGCGGAAAATGTTAGCACTCTTAGCGATCCAAGCAAGGGCACGCTGACTACTGTAGATCCTGACGGATCGTTCATATTCGTGGCCGATGATGAAGCGTCCGGTACGGTGACGTTTACGTACCGAGCCGATAACGGCATCGTCAAATCAGACGTAGCCACAGTAACGATCACGATTACTCTGCCCGTGGCTACGCATGAGCCTATCGCAGAGAATGACACTTATCGTGTAAAAAGGGGAGAAACGCTCACAGTTCCAGCTGAGACAGGCATACTCTCAAACGATAGCGATGATGAGAATCATCCACTTACAGCGGAAAGAATCAGCACCTTGAGTGATCCAAGCAAGGGCACGCTGACTACTGTAGACCCTGACGGCTCGTTCACATTCGTAGCCGACGGTGAGGCGTCCGGTACGGTGACATTTACGTACCAAGCCTTTGATGGAACTGCCTATTCAAGTGTAGCGACGGTAACAATCACGATTACCGTACCCGTTGCTACCCATGTCATTGGAAATGTTGGTGGTACGACTGCCGGAGATGGTGACTATGCACTTGACGAAGTAGCAACACTTACGGCTAGTTCAAACGACGGATACACATTTGTGGGATGGTATGACAACGAAGCAGGTACAGGCACTCCTATTAGCACGAACACGACATATACGTTTACGGTTACATCAGCCGGAGAGTATTACGCCAAATTCAGAGTATTACCTTTCGCTCAGAATGACAGCTATCGAGTTGTGAGAGGGGAGACCCTAGATGTTCCAGCCGAAACGGGCATTCTAGCGAATGATACGGCTCCAGGAAACGGTACACTCACAGCTGTGAGTATCAGTTCACTCAGTGATTCAAGCAAGGGTACCTTGTCGGTCAACAATGATGGATCTTTTTCATTCGTTGCAGATGATGGAGCATCGGGTAGTGTGACATTCACGTATCGAGCCTCTGACGAAACAGGTCAGTCGAACGTGGCTACAGTGACCATTACAATTACTATGCCAATCACAACACATGTCTTAGGCAATGTTGGTGGAACGACTGCGGGTGACAATACCTACGGACTTGGCGAATCAGCAACACTTACGGCGACTCCAGCCACTGGTTATGCATTCGTAGGATGGTATGATAACGAATCAGGAACAGGTACTTCTGTAAGTACGAATGCCACATATACATTTAACGTTACATCAGCTGGAGACTATTATGCTAAATTCAGTTCTTTACCTATTGCCGAGAATGACGGCTACCAGGTTGTTAGGGGAGGTAAACTGACTGTTCCTTCGGCAAACGGTATTCTAGCCAATGATACGGTTGTAGGCAATAATACACTCACAGCCGTGAATATGAGTCCAATTAGCGATCCAAGTAAAGGTACGCTGACTGTAAATACGGATGGTTCATTCACGTTTGAGGCGAAAGAAGACGCGTCGGGCAGTGTGACGTTCACGTATCAAGCTTCGGATGGCGTAGGTGAGTCAAACGTAGCCACGGTGACGATCACGTTTACCAATCCGAGTATTAACGGAACGGTGATTGATAAGAAAACGGGAGATCCGATATCCGATGCGACAGTGATTTTGCGTGATCTTGCAGGGAAAGAGAAGGGACGGGTTACAACAGGTTCAGATGGTAAGTACAACTTCGATAATGTTGTGATCAATAAATATATTTTAGAAGTCGTTAGTCATGAGTATAGTCCTGCTCATAGAGAGGTTTCAGTATCTACAGTCAACGGCAATGCGAACGGCGTTGTTACCGAGGATTTTGAGCTCGTCGAGTACAAAATTACACTGACAGCCAACCCCTCGTCCATACTCGGGAATGGTACAGCCACATCGGTTTTCAAAGCTGTAGTGACTGATATCGAGGGTCGTCCTCAGGCTGGAGTTCAAGTTGTATTTGATGTGCCAGATACGATGTACGGTCATTTTACAGGTAACTCGAATACGGTGAGCGTCTCAACGGATGCACAAGGGATCGCAACCACAACGTTCACCGCAGGCACTCTTGGAGGTACAGATCCTATTTCTATCCCGTTGAGGGCAACGGTTGACGATAGTCAAAGAGGTCTCTACGTGAGTGATACCATCTATATTACGTTCACTCCAGGCGTTATTACAGGTGTGGTTACAGACTCACTGGGTCACCCTATAGCAGGCGCAAGTATTACTGTAAGTAAAGATTTTGACGGTGACGGTATTGTTGATTTTCATGCTGTTGCAGTTACTGAGGCTGACGGAGCTTACACCATAGCTATACCGAAGGGCAGTGAGACATATGATGTCTCCATTACCAAGCCCATTGAAATTGGTGGCAAGAAAACGTCCGTTACATTTCATCAGAGCGTTCCAGTGAATGCTAATATTGATGGACAATCCTATGAGGCGAACAAAACCGTCTCCGGTGTTATTTTAATTGGATCATCCCAAAACGGTACCTCGGCACTAAACGGAACGGTAGGCGGAGGTTATACCATATCGCTAACCGATGGTAATGGTGCCCATACAGGCTCAATTGACTCCAATGGGGTATTTAACATCGACAGCGTGCTGGATGGTAGCTATACTGCAGATGTCATCTATAATATTCCGCTTCCTGAAGGCGGAACCAAGCCTGTTATTATTGGTCATACGAAGGTGGAGATCAGTTCTAACGGTCAAATCAGCATCAGTGAGGTGCTTATTGACCCCTACGGCACAATCACGGATTCCGTTACGGGTAACCCAATACCGGGTGCAGTCGTTAAGCTTCATTACAGCAACGGAACAGAAGTAATCTTACCGCCTGTGAACGGCTTCCCGCCAGCGGATAATGCCAACCCACAGACAAGTGATGCGACAGGACAATATGCATATATGGTATTTCCGCATACAGATTATTATTTAACGGCGACAAAGGCAGGATATAAGGATTTTGACAGTAGATTTGTTGATCCAAGTCGTCCACTGATTCATGTCGGTACGGAAATTGTGTTGTACGACTTTAGCATGACACCTCTGTCTTCATCTAGCGGAGGGGGTTCTCCAATCGGAACACCTGTTACGCCACCAACTGTGACCAATCCTGTCACACCGCCAATCAGCACGACACAGCCTACTGACCCAGCATCGGGCACGGCAGAGTCGATTGACCTTGCTACAGCGGTTCTTGTCGACAAAATGAAAGTCAGAGAAGGCGATACGATAACCTTCACGATTATTTACGCTAACAAAACGTTGACTGAGGCAGGCAACGTGTACGTTAAAGCCAACATCCCGGCAGGAATGAGCTTAGTTGATGCAAACGGTGGTGTGGTAACAGATCAAGAACTGAAGTGGGCGCTAGGTAAGCTTGCAGGAGGCACGCAGGGTAAACTGACGTTCAAGCTCAAGGTCAATGAAATGAACGAAGGCGAGAACTACGCTGCCGTAACGGCTGCCATTGGCACAGACGATAAGCTTAAGCTTATGAATGTGCAGGACGACACATCTTTAATTAAAGTGATGATGTATTCTAACCGTTACGAGCATCAGCATGATCGGTATATTATGGGTTACCCGGATGGTAATGTGAAGCCTGAGAAACTCATTACTCGTGCGGAGATTGCTGCTATTTTTGCCCGTACACTGAAGTTGCAAGATGAGGTTCGACATGTGAAGCTATTCGATGACGTTACTACAGATTACTGGGGTGCTGAGTATATCGAAGCAGTCGCAAACAGAGAAATATTTAAAGGCTATGCCGATCATACGTTCAAACCAGATCAGCCGATTACAAGAGCAGAGCTGGCAACAGCTATCGCCCGCTATCTGGGCGTTGCGAAAGAGCTGCGGATCGATCCTATTTTGAGAATAAGCTCGTTTACCGATATTGAGAAGAACTGGGCAGAGCAGTCGATTGAGGAAGTGTTCCGCTTCGGTATCGTATCGGGTTATAAGGATGGTTCCTTCCAGCCTGGAGGTCAGCTCACCCGTGAGGAAGCCGTTAAGATGATTAACGGTATGCTGTACAGAGGTCCTCTAACGGGAGTTGAACCTTCGTATCCGGATAACCGTCAAGACAAATGGTCATTCGGACAGGTTGAGGAAGCAACAAGAACGCATACGTATCAAATTAATGAAGATGGATCTGAAATGATGATCAAGTATATCCCAGAAGATCTGTGGTAATCTTGCTTTACCAATAAGAAGAGGCAATCCCTTTGTAACGCAGAGGGGTTGCCTTTTTTTGTTGAGGTTTTGTATAGGTCTCTACATTAGAATGGTCGAATATGCCATTAAATTGGCTCACTTTGTCACTTTCTTGAGTGTAAGAGATCAGGAGAGAACGTACATAAGTGGCAGACAGCAACTAAAATTTTCAGAAGTGGAGGAGATTTCGATATTGAAACACAAACGCAGTATAGGTAAAACGATGCTATCGATCTGCTTGGCAATTATGCTTGTCTTGCAAACTGTAGCGTTCCCTGCTGCTGCATTGGCGAATGACGATTCCGGCTCACTGAGCGTAGTCGAATCACAATCGACGTCAGAGGTGGTGGACGACGCAACAGGCGAGCTTCCATCAGACAATTCTTCCTCGGAAGCGGAGGAAGTGAGTGATCCGTCAGATGAAACGTCGGAGAACAATCTGCCGCCAGCAGAAGAAGAAGAAGAAGCAAACGATGCAGCAGAAGAACCTTCTTCAGACAGTCCAACGTTGACACCTGAGGCGGAGTCCAAGCCGCAAGCTAATAGCATGGTGGGGCTAATGGCCGTCGATCCATCGGACAAAACAGCAGTATTCATGGATGCAAATGCAATCTTTCCACTGAAAGTAACGCAAGGAACTGAAGTTGCTCCAGGCGGTACCATCCAGGGGAGACAGGCATTTACCCTTACATCAGAGGGGCTCAAAGTGCCGGTAATGGGTGACTATGTTGGTACACAGGATCAGAACGATACGACGAAGTACTTGCAGAAGGGTGACTTTATTGAGCTAAAAAGAGACACCTACTTCAAGGAGGTCGTTCTGCCAACAGCGACCAGAACCTTGAATGCCACTACTGAAAATGGTGTGAAACAGCTTGGTACCGTTTATTTCACTCCGAATAGCATCCGGATTGTATTTAATGGTGATGATCTGTTTTTCAATGGTATTGGTAAAGCGGTCACATTCAGCTTTGATACCACGGCCAATTCGGATGTAACAGGCTTGAATTACGGTGATAGCAAACCGATCTCGATTTTTGGTGGAGCATACCAGCTAAAAAATCCGGATGTTACCCCGGCTTATAGCATTACGCTAAGCTCACCTGGAATGGTGAGATGGGATCAGTATAGTTATCGTGGAATTCAACCAGCACAATTTGTTGAAGGTGCAGTTACTTGGCAGTCCAACGTATCTTCAAGTGATAAGTTTGATAACACCGTTAAGCTGCCGTTAGACGGAAAGGTATTTTATACGAATCCCTCCGTTTATAATACTGGCTTCGGTAATGTTCAAGGCATTTATATGGAGGACTCATTCAAGGTTAATGATCAGAATGTAACTCCAGTCATTGGCGCAGATGGATCACTGACATACACATTTCCAGAAGGAACAGGTCTGGATCCAAAGGTTGAATATAAGACTTGGATTCCTAAGGAAGCTTATTATTACGAATATCGTACTCCGCCAGGCAACCTTGGTCGAAGTCACCGGGATATGCAGGGCAAAGTGGAACTGAGACAGGACGCTACGATGTTAGTGAATACAGCACTAGAGATTTCTTTTGCTCCAGACTGGATTCAAGCATCTGCCTCATATGACCACTCGAATGAAATGATCACATGGAAAGTTGTCGTTAACCAGTATAACAAAAGAGGACTACAGGACTTTACCATCACCAATGTACTTCCTGCAGGGCTGGAGTTCACCTCTGCTACATGGCAGACAATGGTAGATGGCAATGCATCAGAGGTGCAGGCTATTGTACCAGATGCGAGCGGGACTTATTCCTTTGGAGAAATTAACGGTAGAGTAGAATTGCTGATTCAAAGCAAGGTCATTAGCGGTTCGAACTTCCAGATCACGCCTCGTACCAACTGGAATTTGGCTACACCAGGCGGCATACAGAACAATAACGTAACTGCGGGTACAAGACCTAGTGCGGTTACGGATGAGGCCTCCGTCACGGTTGGCGCACATGCGTTTACCAAAACAGGTGCTGTATCGACAGAGGATTACAATCTGGGCGGAATTACATGGACGGTTAATCTTAATCCACAGTATGCATTGCCCAATGCTGCCGTATACGATGTGCTGGTGCATGGCGGGAATTTGAACGTTTTGGACAATGCTATGGATGAGACTGGTGAGGTGAGTGCTGACACTATTGCCAAGATTAAAGGAAACATCAATAACGCGCAGCTTTGGAGTAAATATCAGGAAGGCACGCTAAAGACGAATGCAAGCGGTCTGACCATGAAAAGTATTCCTTTAACCGTAGATGGTAAAGTAGTAGCGGATTTAATCAAGGTGACTGGATACACCGAAGCAGCAGCATCCTTCAGCTTCCGTGCACTGGAGACCAACACGGATGTCCTTTTCAAACAGGATATTAATACAGGGAAATCAATCTGGAATCGGGCTTTACTGATTGATGGTGAGACTGTAATTCAAGCGCAAAATAACGCAAACCTTCACCTTCGGATGTTAAACAAGGATATGCTCTATGCGTCGAAGCCATTGAAAGCAGATGGCACGCCGGAGAATGTTAGTCCGAATAATGTGAGCAGCTACATTCGAAACGATAACAATGATGCATGGACCATTTCTGGCTATGACAGAATTACCAAGACGGTTACATTCCGTTTAGGGGTCAATATGCCTGGATATAACACAGAAGAAATGGCTAAGGACGGCGGTAATCGAGTTATTAGCAATATTAAGCTAGTGGATACGTTGCCCGAAGGCTGGGAATTCGTACCGTACTCCGAAGGTAAGGATTTTGAGCTATGGAAAGGATTCTCGGACAATAGTTCGGGAACAGAATATGGTACTAGAAACGATGCAAGAACAGTGATTGAACCGGGCACAGCTGCCCACGTGGTAAACTTCTCCCATAGCGGAAACGTAGGAACGTTTACCTTTTCGAAATTAGAAAGTCCTTATATCATTTTGGTCAAAGCAAGACCTTCCAATGAAGCTCTTGCGCAATATATAGAGGATTACACTACGAATGGTACTGATAAACAAGTGATGTACAACAAAGCCGACCTACATATGACCTGGGGCGGAGAAGAGAAGGTTGTTACGGAACAACGTAAGATTATCGTACCTATTCAGACACTAGGCAAGTCGGTAACTAAACCTGTTCCAGGCGTACTGGAGTGGACGGTAAATTATACACCACCATTCAACATGCAGCAGGGTGCGTATTTACAGGATACGCTAGGTGCAGGTATGAATCTGCGTTATGAGGTAGATGGAAAGCTTGTGCTGTCAGCACCAAGCATGGCGGTCTATCCGGCTACACTGACTGCTAGTGGTGCTCTCGAGCGAACTGGCGCTGCACTCGATCTTAGTGATCCGAATGCTGAAGTCCAGGTAGAAGCTGCGCCGGGAGTGGATGGCACTACTGTTTTGTTATTCAAAATGGACGATCCGAACAAGTTCTATCAGTTTGTCTACCAAACCGAGGTTGACCCGACTACAGCAAAAGCTGGAGATAAAATGGGCAATGAGGTTAAGCTTATGGGCGATGATAAGCTGAAATCGGTTAGTGCCAGAAGTGAAAGCACGCTGGACAGTTCAGACGTAGCTGGTACTTCAACCTCCAATGCGCTCTTGCCTTTGAGGAAGGTAGATCCGAACAACAATCCGTTAAAAGACGTGGAATTCACACTTTACAAGAAAAGCAACGGGGATCGCGTCACTGATGGCACAACGAATAGTGAAGGGAAACTGAATCTACTCATCCCAGACCCCGGATATTATGAGCTGAAGGAAACGTATATCGATACAACAACATGGTTGCCTATGACCAAAATTTATCAAGTGTACGTTGGCAATACACCTGGTAAACCAATCTGGGTAGACGGCATAAAAGTGAACTCTGAACTTCCACTGATCGTGCCTACGCCAGCACAAGGTAAGTTAACGATCAGCAATACAGTGCAAGGAAATGGAAGTGATCCTTCCAAGGACTTCGAATACACTGTGAATTTCGATGGTGAAGGCAAGGACAAGGAATATGCCTACACGAAGTCAAATGGTACGTCTGGCAAGATCAAGAGCGGAGATAAAATTACGCTTAAGCATGGGGAATCTGTGACGCTCGCGGCATTGCCTGCAGATCTTGTGTATACCGTGACCGAGGCTGATTATACGACTAGTGATGGCTACACCACTACACCAGAGACGAGAGAGTATTCTGGCACAGTCGTGAACAAAGGCGATCATAAGGCAGATTTCATTAATGAACGCATCGTTAACAAGCTGACCATCAGCAATACAGTGATGGGCAACGGCGGTGACCCAACGAAGGAATTCGAGTACACCGTTATCTTGGAGGATGCGGGTAAGGATGGAAGCTACACTTACGAGAAATCAGATGGTAGTACAGGTACAATCAAATCCGGTGATACTTTCAGACTTAAGGATGGAGAGACACTGGATCTGGTGGGTTTACCTAAGCATCTAAAATACACCATTACCCAGCAGGATTACACAGCCGAGGATTACGTGACTAATCCTGAGGAACGGTATTATACCGGAGTGATGGACGGCACAGATGAAGTAGCGCCATATACGAATATCCGTATGTTAAAAGGTGGTCTGCTCATCAGCAACACTGTTAAAGGTAAAGACGACGACAAACAAAAACCGTTCACGTACACGATCACTTTCACAGGTGAAGGGGCGGACGAATCCTATGTTTATGTGAAGTCAGACGGTAGCACAGGTGTTATCCGTAATGGAGATACCTTTGAGCTTACCGATGGACAGACACTCGGTGTACAAGATCTTCCGACCAATCTGGAATATACAGTAACCCAAGAGGATTACACGACAGATGGTTATGTGACAGATCCGGAAAGCTTTGTCCGTACAGGCACGATTCCTGAGAAACAAGTGTCCAGAGCAGATTATGTAAATACTCGTCCGTATCTGGAGGGCGTCCTGCGTAACAACAATACAGGCGAAGTCATTCCTAATGCGCCAATTACAGTAACTGATCTGAAGACAGGTGAGAAAATTCAGACAGTGACGAATGAGAACGGTGAGTATGCAGTTCCAGCTGTGGCAGATACGGACTATACCATCACGTATACGAAGTGGTATCGCGTAGGTGGTAAAGATGTACCTGTCGAGTTCACGCAAAAAGCAAATGTAGATGGCAGCGTGACAGACGAGACTGTTCCAGCCGATATTACGGCAGTAGGAATTGTGCTGTTCAAGCAACTGAACGGAACAACAGAACTGTTCAATGATGAGTTTACCAGTCATATGCATATCTATTTGAAGAACATTGACGGTACGTATATTGAAGAAAATGGTCGTCCTAAAGCATTCCCGATGGCTTCAAATGGAACGTTCTCCGTAGAAGGGCTAAGCGAGCAGAAGTACATCATGGAAGTTCGTTATGAGTCGGAGACAGGCGAAGAATTACTCCTCAAAGTCGCACAACTGAATGTTAAGGCGAACGGAGAACTTAATATTTCCGAGGAGCTAGTTGACCCTTACGGTACGGTTTATGATGAAACGACCGGAGATGCGACTACTGGCAAGAAAATTGAAGGAGCCATCGTTACTCTGTATTATGCGGATACGCAGCGGAATCGAGATAAAGGTCGTATTCCGGGTACAAAAGTAACACTTCCTGCGGTTCCTAATTTCCCACCGCACGACAATAAGAGTCCAGAGCAGGATAGCGATGCCAATGGCTTTTATGCGTACATGGTGTTCCCTGAAGCGGATTATTATCTAATCGTAACGAAGGATGGATACGAGACACACCGAAGCAATACGATCTCTGTCGATTTCGACATTGTTAGATATGATGTGCCTATGAAGCCAATTCGTTCCGGTGGCGGTAACGGTGGCGGTGGAACAACTGACCCGGGCAACGGAACAAGCGGGCCGGGGAATGGAACAACTGATCCGGGTAACGGAACGACTAACCCAGGTCAGGGAACAACCGAGCCAGTTCAAGGAACGACCGAACCGGTCAATGGAACGACGGAGCCAGTCAACGGAACTACAGATCCGATCAATGGAACGACAGATCCAGTTCATGGCACCACCGAGCCAGATCACGGAGCTACTGATCCGGATAACGGCACTATCGATCCGGTTGATGGAACGCCCGAGCCAAGTAACGGAGTGACTAATCCGGTGAGCGATAATACCGACCCAGATACAGGTACGACAAATCCGGGCAAGGTTAATAACGACACCGACAATGGTAACCATGAAGTTAACAACGTCAGCAACGAGCTGGACGATGCTCCGAAAACGGGAGACAACAGCGTAACGCCAATGATCTATATGGCACTGGCTCTGATGTCCTTGATGACGATTGTGCTCTGTTTACTTGGT
The DNA here is from genome assembly GCF_003268635.1 of Paenibacillus sp. DCT19. Taxonomy (NCBI): domain Bacteria; kingdom Bacillati; phylum Bacillota; class Bacilli; order Caryophanales; family Paenibacillaceae; genus Paenibacillus; species Paenibacillus sp. DCT19. Next base: position 6,571,696 of record NZ_CP029639.1, on the reverse strand, counting down.
AATAAGAAGAACAAGCGAATTCAATGATTGGAAAGGCGGTAAGAACATGAGCAAAACCAAAAAAATTCTTATCGCCGTTTCCCTCCTTGTGTTGGTTTTCTCTCTCGTCAATATGACGAGAACGTATCTGAGAGATTATGCTGAGCAGCAGAAAATCGCAGAGTTGACCAAGGTTTGGAAGGATAGTTCGGGCAAGGGCGGAGGGGACTATGTCCCCTCCCTTTTGTCTAATAAGACTGCTGAACCGGTCATGCTTCCCGAATTCCGAGAGCTGTATGAGAGGAATTCGGATATTGCAGGCTGGCTGAACATTGACGGCACTCGTATTGAGTACCCTGTGATGCAGAATCCACGGGATGCAGAGTACTACCTCGATCATGATTTTGATAAAAAAGAGAACCATGGCGGCCTCCCTTTTTTGGATAAGCATAGTCAGATCAACGGTTCAGATATTCTACTCATTCATGGTCACCATATGAAAAGTGGCTGGATGTTTAAAGACTTAATGAAATACAAGAGTGAAAGATTCTATAGAGAGCATGCTACCTTCCAGTTCAGCACACTTTACGAGAAGGAAGAGTATGAGATTGTAGCCGTTATTGTGTCGGAAATCTACCGCAAATCGGATGACGTTTTTAAATACTATCAGCTTGAACATGTAAACACGCCAGCCGAGTTCGATTCCTATATTCAGAACATCCAACAACTCGCTCTATATGACACGGGGGTAACAGCACAGTATGGCGACAAGCTAGTTGTCCTGTCCACGTGCGAGTACTCAACTGAGAACGGACGGTTAGCGGTGGTTGCCCGCAAGATTTCATGACGATGTTATAACCTCAATTACGTTTATCTCTCTACCTTATATTGTGTTCTCTATTTGGTGAGTGTGGAAGTCCCGAACTGCCGAACTGCCTTTGTACTTACAAAGGTGGTTCTTTTTTGTTTTTTTAGACGAATCCTATCGTTCCTATGTATTCGATTACATTAAATGTGAAGTAACGATCCTGAATGAATTCAGTTTTCTATCAATCTCGCAAAAATTTTACATTAATTTAATAAATTTAGTACTTATAATGAATTGAACTATGGTAGAATATCTCAGGATCAGAATTTGGAGAGGGGTTATGTTAATTCATGTCTTGGAAAAAATACGTGGCTAAAAGCACCATTCGTGTGGCTGCTACTGCACTATTGCTCGGCCAACTATTCGGCGCTGTTGGTGTCTCTGCTGCAGACACAGATGTAGAAGTTCACTTGATTGGAATCAATGATTTCCACGGTCAGCTAGATACTACCTCTATTGTTAGTGATAAAAAGGCAGGAAGCGCTCCAATTCTAGCAACTTATCTGAAAGAAGCTCAAGCCAAATACGAGCACTCTCTACTCTTCCATAACGGAGACTCAGTCGGTGCATCTGCTCCAGTTTCATCTCTCGATCGGGATGAGCCTACCATGGAATGGATGAATATGATGGGCTTTGATGTAGGTTCTTTAGGTAACCATGAATTCGACCAAGGTATTGCTGCACTGAAAGCACAAATCTTTGGTGGACTTGATCCCAAAGAAGGCAAAGTAACACATGCTGGTGCTAAATTCGATTATGTGAACGCAAACGTAATTGAAACGGCTACAGGCAAACCATTGATTAAACCTTATGTTATTAAAGAAGTGGGCGGCGTCAAAATCGGATTTATCGGATTAGTAACGAAATCTACACCTGCTAAAGTATCTCCATCCGGTACAGCAGGCGTAACGTTCTTAAGCGCTGAAGAAGAAGTTGAAGCCGTTAATAAATATGCAAAAGAATTGCAAGACCAAGGCGTAGAAACAATTATCGTTCTGGCACATGACCCAGCATCAACGAAAGAAGGCGTAACGACTGGAGAAGCGGCTGATTTGGCTAAAGCTCTGCCAGCAAATACCCCTGTTGACGTCATCGTTGCAGGTGACAATCATGCTCTGGCTAACGGTGAAGTAAATGGCATTTTGATTGTTCAAGCGTATTCATATGGTACGGCATTTGAAGATATCAAGCTGATGATTGACCCTAAGACAGGGGATGTAACGGAGAAATCAGCTACAGTTACAACGACTTTCCAAGAGGGTGTAAAAGAAGACCCTGAGACTTTGGCGATCATTAAGAAGTCATTGGACAAGCATCCTGAGCTGACTAAGCCAGTAGGTACAACAGATGGTTCTGTTACACGTACGGATGCTTATAATAATGAAGCTCCTCTGGGTAACTTGATTGCAGATGCGATGCGTCAAGCTGACTTCGGCGATGATGCAGACGCTGCTGACTTTGCATTTATGAATCCAGGTGGTATTCGTGCAGATCTACCACAAGGTGATGTGACTTTTGCTGATCTTGCAAAAATCCAACCTTTTGGTAATACGCTCGTGAAACTGGAGTTGACTGGTGCACAGATCAAAACCTTGTTAGAGCAACAATGGGGTACAAATGCGGACGGTACACCAAATACGAAAACTCTTCAAATCGCTGGTTTGAAGTATACTGCAGATTTCAATAAACCAGTTGCAGAACGTGTTACAGGTCTGAGTCTGGAAGATGGAACACCCATTGATCCTGCAAAAACGTATACGGCTGTAGTGAATAACTTCATGGCCGCAGGTGGAGATAACTATAAAGTGCTGTTGGATGCTAAATCATCCTTGGCAGGCCCTATCGATCTGGATGTATTCTACCAATACATCGTAGATACATTTAAAGGCGAGAGCATTGTCGCTAAAAATGAGGGTCGTATTACGAACGTGGCGGCTGCAGAGCAACCAGAAGCGCCAGTTTCCAATGAATCTATTACGCGTGCTGAGTTTGTAACTGCGCTCGTAGAGATGTTGAAGCTGAACGAAGTAACTACAGCGCCAGCATTCAAGGATGTTGCTGCTAACGCTGCATATGCTGACGCAATCGCTGAAGCTACACATGCTGGTTTCATTCAAGGCTACGGCGGTAACTTCAACCCGGATCGCGATATTACCCGTGAAGAAGCTGCTACAATCCTCGCTAAATTGTTGAAGGATCAAGCTACGGATAAAAATGCAGCTACGATCATTGCAGGTTTCGAGGATGGTGCAACCGTGTCTAAATATGCCGTGGATTCGATGGCAAAACTGATCGACAAAGGTATCTTTGGTGCAGATAGCAAGCAGCTTCAACCAAAACAAGGTCTTACTACGAACGATGCTAAGGCTCTGATTGAAAAAGCAGTTGCAGCCAAAGCTTCATAATCTAGAACTTATTCTTATCTTATCGTAAGATAGCAAAACACATCCTTAGGGGTATATAGGCGCTCTTCTCTGGATAAACCTCCACTCGAACTTCAATTCAGAATGGGTTTATCCAAGAGTGCTCTATTTCCCGATGTAGGATGTGTTTTTTTATTCTTAGTACTCCCCTTTAATCACAAAGAATGAGCCACGAATCGTACCAGCAAGCTTGGACTTTTGCCTTGCGAACTTAAACTTCTCTACCAGTTCGGCGGGTACATCCATTCCCTAATTATTTCTTAACGACAGGAATCCATATTTCACCGAAAACGGAGCCATTGCGCTTGCCCATCTCGACTGTTGCATTTGGTCCACCAACATAAGCAAAGTCTTTCGCTTCTGGCAGGATCTGACCAAAAGCGATACCCGTAAGCATGTTACTCAGAGCATCTGCTGTCTCCGCTTCTCCTTGGATAACTAGGTATTCTCCCTTAGGGAACTGAATGACACGGGTAGCATCAGGTAGGGTTTCATCCGTTAGCACACCAGCGTAATGCATCATTTTGTGGTTTACAGCTTCGTTCACAGCAAAAATGTAATCATTCTTAGCTACCGCTTTGAGTGCATCCAGCCTGCCATCTTCTTGGACCGTATGCCAGAAGTCCAGCTTTTCCTTGTTAATGCCAGCATAATCGGTGTAATGGCTCTTCAGATCCGTTCCCATGCCTAATACGGTAAAGCTTTCTTTTTCTTCGAGAGTGTAGTTATTCATTATTTCTCCGCTCCTTTTTATTTTTTTGAAAGGGTGTTTCTTTCGCTTGATGAGTTTATAATAGCTTTTAATCATGTCAAAAAGTGATACTGTTTAGGAGGCCGTCGTGAAAAAAGTTGAACGGATTAACCTCATCATGCGGTATATCAATAATCGCGCTTCCTTCACCATTTCCGAAATCATGCGGGAATTCAGTATTTCCCGTTCAACAGCTATTCGGGATATCAGGGAAATCGAAGCCATGGGAATGCCGCTCGTCGCTGAAGTGGGTAGAGATGGTGGCTATTTTGTCATGAGCAATGCTGTCCTGCCGCCTGTTCGTTTTACGGATACCGAGATTAAGGCTCTGTTTATTGCTTTTATGGCGACACGTAACCAGCAGCTTCCATATCTGAAGAGTCGACAGTCTTTGGCGGAGAAATTGTTAGGGCTGATCTCACAAAGCCATCAAGATGACCTCGTTCTGCTCAATCAACTCTTGCTGTTTGAAGGCACCAATCCCAATAATCCGGATTTGCTTGAACTGTCAGACCTGCCCCACCCTATATTAGAGAAGCTGATTCAGCTTCTTCTGTTGGACCGCTACTTATGGATCACGATTAGAGAAGGGCATGACATAAATTCTTATCCGATCTATCTCTTGCACCTTTATCGCGAGAAGAGCATCTGGTTGATTGAAGGTTACGAATTAAAGGAAGAGAAGAGACGCCTTTTTCCCGTCGACTACCTTACAGATGTAGAACCATACTCCGTAAATAAAAGGTTGAGCCATAAGAAAATCCAAGAAAAACTGATGAAGGAAGAAGAAGCGTTCAATATGATTCTTGAGCTTGGGCCAAAGGCGATTGAGCAGTTTAAAAAGTACCATCCGCTAAAGGTCTCTATCTCTTATATTGATCCTTTTCAATCGAGAGCGATTCTAAAAACACACGTCAATGCTGATCATGCAGAAGAGCTGTCCGACATGCTCAACTGGCTGTTGTTCTTGGGTGAAGATATCAAGATCAGATCGTTGCCAGAGGAAATGGCAGGTGCCCTATATACAAGGATCAAGTCATTTGACCATCTGGTATAATATTCCCGAAAAAATGCGAAATGATGCAGCCTATAAACAGGCATAATATATTGGAAATACATATTTTCGTGCCCACCCTTTTACCTAAGGGTGGCTTTTTGTTTTTTGTTCGAGATGCATCTGCGCCCGTGTAGAGCCACTATGCTACTTGCTACCGGACAGACGCACTTTATGCGCCTTGTCCACACTTATCCCTCACCAAAACAAATCTACTGCATTTAATAAAACTATCAATAATAAGGAGGTTTTGGTAATGGGAAATAGAAGACTTGGCAGCGGGTATGACCCCGTGCAAATCTTTAACTCTACTTCGTTTAATGCAGTTGGAAGAGTGGAGTATTCATCGCTCTTTTGTAGTGACGACCTTTATAGTGTTCAGCGTGACGAAACTTGGAGGGCTTCTGGTCGTGGCGTTTGTTTACTCACGAGAATTACCGCAACGGTTAGAACACCAAGCGGCAATATTGAAGCGGAACCGTACACTTCTACAGGTACTTCGTTCAGTCAGTTTGCCATTATTCAAGTAGGCCCAAATAGCTTCCGAGTGACACGTGTAGTAAGTACAGCTATACGCCGCCGCAAATAACTGCAGCACTTATAATTATAGATAGAAATGAATAGACAAGAAGAGTTTACGAACGTGAAGAGACGACACGCCAAGGGTTGAAGACGTGTCGTCCTTTGTTTGTTCTAGTGTTCTTTATACCACAATATTCTGCGGTGCATGGATGAATCTCGTAAGCGCCGGAAAGGACGCAAGTCTGGTTTATAATTACCCTCAATAATCCATATACGCCGATTCCGATCAATGCCGATATCGAACCCAACTTGCCTGAGATCAGGGTAATGCTTTCCTAGTTGCTGGGCAGCGATTCGGGCAATCTGTTCCATTCTTTTTATTAAGCCGGAATTATCGATTCGGGCTAGTTGTAATGCCTTGAGCACTGGGATGGTGCGACTTGCCACATTGGTAACGAGATATCCTTTTGATGCAACTTTGGCGTAGGAACCTGTTACGTGCCAAGAAGAAGATGTTCCTTTTTGGCGCTGAACCATGATGCGAATATCGAACGGTTTATGTTGTATCTGAGCCAGCCGCAGGCGCTTTTGGACGATATACCCATCCGCTTTGTCTGTGCTCTCGATCCACTGGAGCAATTGTTCCATGTCTTTTATATGAACGGTATTATTCTCATTTTGAATACGATAGCCGTTAGAACGATTCCGCTGGATAAACACAATATCTCTTCCATAGCTCCCATTGCGGGGTTTCAGTACAACGCTTGGATATTGCAGCAGCATGTTCTTTAATGTATTCTGCGTAAGCAATTGTGTTGCTGGCAGGCGTTTAGTGAGCAAGGCTTCGCTGCCGAGGATGCCATACTGTATCCATTTGTCTCGTTGGATCAACATTGGAATCACAGCCTTTGTTTAATCTTTTATGTTTTATAATCATTCTAATTCAAATGAGTGGCTCGCATAAGTGACCATTCGTCTAGATTTGAAAGCCTCTCTGTAATTCGGAGAGGCTTTTGCCGATGAATAGAATAGGGGAAATTTACCCCAATAATAGTTAAGATGATGGGCAGTTTACACTCTTCTAATAGTCGTATAAACGAGTCATTTTTATATGTAATTTCAGCCAAAATTTTTACCAAAAAGGTTACAGTTTACTCGTTTACTGCCAACCTTTTCGGTGTTATACTCTCAATATTCCAAGAAAGAATTTTGTGAAAATATGTCGAATTGGAGCTTATGTAGGATGATGAAAGGTGCACAGCATGGCGAAACGATCATCCTTATTCCATCGCTTGAGCCAGATGAGAGACTTCCGCTCTATGTGAAGCAATTGCGAGAATATGGCTTGACTAATATTGTTATCGTGGATGATGGTTCTGGAGAAGCATACCAGTCCATTTTTGAGGAACTCCATCATAACGGTTGTGTCCTACTTCGCCACTCGAAGAATCAAGGTAAAGGTGACGCACTCAAGACTGGTTTTCAGTACATTAGCCAAAACTGTGATTCCTCTGCCTTTGTAGTCACGGCTGATTCGGATGGACAGCATGCTGCAGAAGATGTATACCGTCTGGCGGTGGAAGCTAGACGTCATCCTGATGCGTTGGTTCTTGGCGTACGGGACTTCAGCGAGGGAGGAATCCCACCGAAGTCGTTGCTGGGCAACCGGATGACCTCGTTCATTTTTGCAATGTTATATGGTAAAAAGCTGTCAGATACCCAGACCGGGCTCCGCGCCTTCGGCCCCGGGTTACTTGCATTTATGCAAGAGGTTCGCGGCTCTCGCTTCGAATATGAGCTGCAGATGCTCATTTCCTGCATCCAGTCGGGCATACCGATCCATACGATGCCGATCCAAGTCATCTACGAGAATGGGAATGCAGGTACACATTTCAAAGCTGTTCAGGATAGCGCCCGGGTAATGGGTGTGCTTTTTTCTAACTTTTTTCGGTTTATATCATCGTCAGTAGCCAGTTCCGTCGTCGATTTGGGCATTGCCTGGTTTCTGATTGACCTCTTACGGCCTATATTAGGGGAGCAGCACTATTTAAGAATTCTACTAGCTACAGTCATTGCGAGAGTTATTTCGATTGCGATTAATTATGTATTGAATAGACATTTTGTATTTCGCAAAGAGGACAGCCAAGGCAGTCTATGGCGGTATTTATCGCTGTGCGGATTAGTCATTTTGCTTTCTAGTACAGGTGTATATGTATTCCATACTATTTTCTACATAGATGAGAAGATAGCGAAATTCGTCTGTGATGCCTTGTTGTTCCTGCTTAGCTTTCAGTTGCAGCGTAGATGGGTATTTGCAGCAAGGAGGAAGCAGTTGTAGTGCAAAACGAGAAACGGCAAAACATCTTTTTTGTCATCACCATGATCTTAATGACGATCTACTTGCTATGGCGTATCTTTTTTACACTGCCATGGGGCGAGGGCGTCCTCAATGTCATTTTCGGCATGCTGCTCATTGTAGCGGAAACGGTAACGGTTCTTACGACCTTTGAATTGTTCTTTCAAAAAATGCAGAAGAAACGTACACAGCTCGATTTTCCCGATGTCCCGCCGGATTACTATCCACATGTAGACGTGTTTATTGCAACCCATAATGAGCCGGTCGATCTGTTGTATAAGACGGTGAATGCCTGTACATTCATGGATTACCCGGATAAGCAGAAGGTTCATATCTACTTATGTGATGATGGGGCGAGACCTGAGGTCGAGGAACTTGCCAATCAATTTGGTGTTGGATACTTAGGCTTTCCTGGCAATAAGGATGCTAAGTCCGGTAACTTGAACAATGCATTAAGCAAAACCACGTCTCCGCTCATTGCTACCTTTGATGCGGATATGATTCCACAGCATACCTTTCTGATGAAAACCGTTCCCTATTTCCTACTCTCTACATTCATCAAAGAGGGCGGAGTGTGGCGACTTCGCCGAGAGGATGAAATGGATAAAAAGTTCAAGCTTGGACTGGTGCAGACACCGCAAAGCTTCTATAATCCAGATCTATTTCAATTTAACCTGTACGCGGAGCAAGGGATTCCGAATGAACAGGACTTTTTCTCACGAGAAGTCAACATTCTGCGTAATGCTTCCAATGCCGTAGCGTATACCGGAAGTAACACCATTATTTCAAGGCAAGGTATGGAAGACATCGGTGGTTTCCCGCTGAATACAATCACGGAGGACTTTGAGACAAGCATCCGGTTGCAGCAAGAGGGGTATATCACTTATGCGACGCAAGAAGTTCAAGCTGCTGGGCAAACAACTACCACGGTTCCGAGCATGATTAAGCAGCGGATTCGTTGGGCGAGGGGCATTATTCAGAGCTTACAGAATACCCGTGCTCCCTTTTCCGAGAAGCTTCCGTTCTGGACGAGAGTGACCTATGTGAGCAGTTTCTTATACTGGTGGTCGTTCTTTAACCGATTGATTTTTATCCTGTCACCGATTTTGTTTGCGTTATTTGATTTCCAGATCGTTAATACAACCTTCTGGCAGATTCTCATATTCTGGCTCCCTTCGTATTTCTTCTATAGCCTATCCATGCGTTACCTGTCCAGTAACATACGGAATCAGCGCTGGAGTCAGGTCATCGATACAATATTTATGCCATATCTCATATGGCCGGTCATCCTTGAGACATTAGGGATTCGGGAGAAGAAGTTCAAGGTTACGAACAAAAGCAGGTCTAGTGGGCGAAAGTGGATGTCAGCTCTGTTATATGCGCTTCCGCATATTTTCCTGCTCCTGTTATCCATTGCCGCTATCATTCGTTATGCCAGCGGAAAGTATGGTATTGCCCTATTTTTCAGTAGTATCATTATCTTCTGGTTGGTTCATAACATGATAGCGCTATGCTATGCCTTGTTCTTCATGATTGGTCGACGTGCGTATCGGGAGACAGAGCGCATTCGGGCACAGGAGAATGTGACCATCCGTTACAAAGCGAGAAATTTGCAGTATGAGGCGAAGACCGTCGATGTATCCGAGCAAGGTATTGCCTTCTATGTACCCTATCCAATCTATTTGCCTGAAAAAGAGACCATCTCTCTCGTTGTAAAAAGCGAGCGGTACGAGGCGAATCTTGACGCGGTTATCGTATATGTGAAACAGGATGGAGCCGGCTGGCGCTATTCGGCAACGGTACAACCAATTGAAGAGACAGATAACCGCCAGTACATGCAGATTATTTATGACCGCAAACACTCGCTGCCAGAACAGATGAACCTCTGGGATACGGCGTATGACGATATGCTACGTAATGTGAAGAAGCGGGTTGTTCAGCAGCGATCCGATCAGCGGAAAATGCCGCGACTTTCAATGGAGCTTCCGGTCACGTTTACGAATAACTCAGGCTGCATTCTGCGTAGCTTCAACTATCGTTTCTTCTCGGCGACGGGGTTACACGGCAACATCTCCGCGGGATCCATCGTTACGTTTATGACCAAAAGCAATATTGAAGTGATGCTGAAACATACGGGCAATACAACAGCTAATCATCGTGAAGTGCTTCTCTCCGTGGAGAATATCGATGATATCGTGGAGCGCGGCCTTATTAATCAATTGTTGAATGATTTGACTCCCCCACAATCCGAGAGTTTCATCCGAGAGGGTTAGGAGAGATAGAGATGCTCAGTTTGCTTCAATTTGTAATGGGAGTTTTGTTGATAATCTCCTTTGTAGGTTACATGCAGTTTGTTCGGAAGGTACTCTCATTACGCTGGGAGTTCATCCCTATATTTGTGTTCTCCGCAATAGCCTGTATCGTATTTTTTATTGGCCTGGTAGGTCAACTCTTTATAGGAAGCATCGTGGTGCTAATTATAGGTTTACTGCTGTTTCGAGATACGTTGGCTCAAGCTGTACGACTAGGGGCAAAGCCACAATTCATGTTCTCGCTATTCCAGCTTAGCTTTCTAGGCGGAACGTTTATCTTTTTGCTGATTCTGTTCCAAAATGAACTGACACACTACGATAACTTCTCGCACTGGGCGATTGTGTTGAAGCAGATGCTCAGTACCAATGCGTTCCCGACGCCAGATTCTGACCTGATCGATTTCAAAAACTATCCGCTCGGAACATCGTCGTTTATCTATTACGTCTGCCGGTTCATGGGACATGCCCAGTCCACGATGTTGCTGGCACAGGCGCTGCTGATCTTTTCCTGTTTCTATGCGATGTTTGGCGTCGTGTCAGAGAAGAAAAGATTCCTGCTGTATGCCTTTCTTGGATTCGGCTTATCGACACTGTCCTTCTTCAACCTGACGATTCGCATCACCAACCTGCTGGTGGATTTCTTGCTTCCGATCTATGCACTTGCCATTCTGGCAGTGATCTATCAGTATCGGCATGATCTTAAACGGGCTTGTATCATTGTTCTTCCGCTGGCAGGTGTGCTGACAGTGATTAAGAGTACAGGTGTTATTTTTGCAGCGATTGGCCTGATCTTCCTGTTGTACACCTGGCTTAGAAATAAGCAACGCTCGAACTGGAAAATTGGTTTGGCAGTGTTCGGAACGATTGGTGGTGCATTGTTGCCGTATTTCGGCTGGAGCTGGCGTATGGCGACAGTGTTCCAAGGGATAGATAACAAGTTCGAGGGCGCAGGTTCGGCGCTTAAAGCTGGCAAAACGGCAGAGCAGAAGTGGGAGATTCTGACGCTCTTCCTGAAATCAAGTATAGATATTACGACTAGACCCGTAATCGGTATTGTGCTTTTCCAGCTTGTGGCTATTGCAGCATCCATTGTGGCTTACACGGTACTCAAGAAGAAGTGGAACCTGTGGAAAGTGCTGATTGCACTGAATGTTGTGTTGCTGCTGTACTATGCAGGGATACTGGCGCTCTATCTCTTCTCCATGCCGGTGGATGAAGCGGTGAGACTGGCTGGATTTGAACGTTATGCTTCCAGTATTGTAGTTCTCTTCGCTGGTGGGTTGGTGCTGTGTGCTGCCGTTGATGTCGAGCGTTCGTTTCATTATCGAATCGGTGAAGTACCGGACTTCAAGTCGTTCAAATCAGTTCAGTCGAAGGGGCATTATCAAAAGGGAATCATCGCATGTATGGCACTTGCAGGCACCATTTTGTTGTCGGAATACAATGGTATGGCCTCCATTGCGAATAGCTATGATACGACACTTCCCTATAAAATTCATGCAGTGACGGGTGATCGGTGGTACGCAGGTGGTCAAGAAGATACACAACGGTATCTCTTCTACGGCTCTGACCGGGATCAACAGGTTACGAATTATTACATGCAGTATGTCGGCAAATACTTCCTATATGCACCGCATGTGGACGGCATCGTGTTGTTCTATGAGGATAACATGGACAACTTGCTGAGTAACTATGATTATCTCGTGGTTGTCGAGACCGATCTCAACGCCAAATACCTGCTGAAAAAGCATTACGGAATCGACATGCAGGAGGGTATCTATAAAATTACCCGATCCGGAGAACAAATCGTTCTTACGTTAACGTAGATTATGTTCTAATATAAGACCTAGGTTCCATTTATGGTTAAATAGTGTAAAATGGATAGAGAAGAGGTATATACGGCGTTAAGCTTGTATAGCCTCTTTTTTGCATAGGAGTAAGTACTCTACTGATCATTGGAGGAGTATAGCCGAGTCGTATAGGTGAATATTACGTACCTTAAAGGAATGGGAGGATATGGGGAATGAAACCTTTTAAACTGCTTTTAGCTATCATGTATATCCTAACAAGTGTGACTATAATATGGTTTACGAATATCGAGGGATCAGTGAAATATATGGCGGTGTTAATCCCGATATTTCTGTATGCATCTGTCATGAAGATCTATCAGCATAAACAACAAAGTTAATAGACGAGATGTAGCTAGATTATTTCTATATCTGAAAAGAGCAAGGACCCCTGTCTTAATAAGACAGGGGTTTGTTTCACGAAATCTTGTAGACTCATCTTCGGAGCCATTTGAGTTCTTCATTCTCATTTTTAGTATGAAACCAGCCTAATGCGCACCATGAACGTGATATCGTCCCTTTGGTACAACGAGAGGAGAACCCGAGATTGGGTCTTCAATAACCGTGCAATCTAGTCCAAAAATGTCTTTGACCTGTCCGCTTGTAATAACCTCTGTAGGCGTGCCTTCAGCGACAAGCTTTCCGGTGTGGAGTGCAAAGATATAATCCGCATAACGTGCAGACAAGTTGATGTCATGAAGCACCATAACAATGGTTGTCCCATGTGTACGATTAAGTTCGGTAAGCAGGTCAAGAATCTCCACTTGATAGGTGATATCAAGGAACGTCGTTGGTTCATCCAGAAACAGAATGTCGGTCTGTTGCGCTAACGCCATGGCGATCCAGACACGCTGACGTTGTCCGCCGGAGAGCTCGTCGATGTTATGATTGGCGAACTCGGTAATGTTCATAATGGTCATTGCTTCCGCGACAGCCTCGTAATCCTTCTTCGTCCAACCACTAAACAAGGATTGGTGTGGGAATCTGCCTCGACCAACGAGATCCGCAACGGAGATACCTTCTGGAACAATGGGAGACTGCGGGAGAAGCCCGACTACGCGAGCCAACTGCTTGGGTGGAATCTTACCGATGGCTTTGCCGTCCAGCGTAATGCTGCCAGATGTCGGCTTAATGAGCCGAGCCATGGTTTTGAGAAGTGTGGATTTGCCACAACCATTGGAACCGATAATCACGCTTATTTTATTGCTCGGAATAACCAGATCGACGCCATGAATGATCGTTTTATTGTCATATCCAGCAACAAGCTGTTTGGCTTCAAACACATGTGTCGGTTTCATTATAATTCCCCCTTTCGATTCATTCGGATTAACAGGAAGATTAGATATGGTGCTCCGAGTAATCCGGTAATGACGCCTACGGGGAATCTGTATTCAAAAGCAAACTGCCCGATCAGATCTGCGCCTAGAACGAGATTAATACCAACCAGACCTGCCGGGATGCTGTTCAACGCCCCCGCACCGACGAGTCTCTTCGCGATTGGTCCCGCAAGGAAGGAGACAAAGGCAATCGGGCCTGTAGTTGCTGTAGCAATAGCAACCATGCAAACAGAACTTACAATTAGAGCAATTCTAGTTCTGTCCGTGTCCACGCCGAGTGAGAATGCCGACTGTTCACCAAGCTCCAATATGCTTAAGTGTTTACCTAATAGAATGATAATAGGCGAACAGATAAGTACCGTAATCAGTAGAGGTGGCAGAGCACTCATCTGAGAACCGTTGAGGCTGCCTGTAAGCCAGCGAATTGCGGCAGGAATATCTTTTTCGGAGCTGACTAGTAATAGATAAGATATGACCGCATCAAGCATCGCCTGAATTCCAATACCGATTAGAATTAAACGTCCAATGGAGAACACTTTTCCTCTAGAGAGTACATAGATGAATAGCACAGTAGCCAGACCTGCAATTACGGAGGCTAAGGAAACGACTGCCCCACTCGCTTGAAGCACAACGATGCAAAAAACGGCTGCTGCACTTGAACCAGACGTTATGCCGATCACATTAGGGTTCGCTAGCGGATTGCGTAACATGGTCTGAAAGGTGTGCCCTGCAATACCGAATGCAAACCCGGCAAGGAGACCTGTCAGCATTCTTGGTAAACGGATCGTGTTTACGGCAAACGTAACACCTTTGATTTTCTCCCCTGAGAGGGAGGCAATCACATCTTTTACCGGATAGATGGTATTCCCCAGTAAAAGCATAGCGCAGCATAACACACAGGCTAGTGCTGCCAGCAGACTAGTGACGAGTATCCAGCGGCGACGTCGGTGACGTCTGCCCGCCATAATAAATTCAATGGATTGATCTCTCATAGGGATCGCACTTTCGATCGCATCGCTAGGATGATTAGTATTGGAGCGCCAATAAACGCGGTAACGACACCGACTTCAAGCTCTCCAGGGTTGCTGATGAGCCTGCCGCCAACGTCGGATATCGTCAAAATGATGGCTCCGGCAACGGCGGACATCGGTATGACAAATCGCAAGTCTGGCCCCAGAATCAGGCGAATGACATGCGTAGATAACAAGCCGATGAAGCCAATGGGACCTGCAAGAGCTGTCGCTGCTCCGCACAATAGAACCCCTGCAAGTGCGGCAATGAAGCGCAACGTTCCGGTTCGAACACCGAGCCCTGTTGCGACATCGTCGCCTAGTGCCAGTGCATTGAGTGCAGGAGCCGTAAGCAATGCAATGATCACACCTACAATGAGGAACGGAATGAACGTACTGATTCCACTCCAGGTAGCGGAGCCCACGCTTCCGACTTGCCAGAATCGGAATTGATCCATGACATAAGATCGTGGAATCATAATGGCGGTGACGAGGGAGGAAAGTGCGGCACTGATGGCCGCTCCGGCTAAAACAAGCTTAATGGGCGTGGCTCCGCCACGCCCCATTGAGCCAATCCCGAATACGAACACAGCAGTGATTGCAGCCCCGGCAAGTGCTAGCCAGATATACTGATTAGCACTGCTGATGTTCAGGAACGCGATCCCACAAACCACAAACAAGGAAGCCCCTGTATTGACGCCTAATATGCTCGGGTCAGCAAGGGGGTTCCGAGTGACGGATTGCATCAGTGCTCCTGAAATGCCAAGAGCGGCTCCGCATAACAAACTGAAGACTGTTCGCGAAATCCGCTTGCGCACAATATTGGCTCCATAGGAGTCTACTTCCGGGTGAAATAATCCGTCGATTAACTCATGAAACCTCACTGGTCGAGAGCCGAAGACCAGTGAGGCAATTAGAGTTGCACCGAGCAGAATCACGCAAATGCTCAACACCAGAATGAAGTTCCTGGGCATATGTGCTCGTATTTGGTTATCATTCGAAACGGATGTATTATTCATTGACCTTGTCGATCGCTGCGCCAATGAGTTTCAGGTAATCATCAATGGTATAGGAAATGGACAGTGGGTTAGGTGTACCTGCAGCAACCAGAGGTGTATCTGCTTCAATAAATGCAACAGAGCCTCTTTGAACAGCAGGGATTTTGCCTAGAAGTGGATCAGCTTGAATAGCTTTCAACAACTCAGCATTTCCGTAACCAACGAGGATATCCGCATCATTAAGAGCTTCTGCATTCTCTGCACTTAGGCTCAGAGAGTAGCTGTTAGGATCTGTGATTTGGCTAGTGATGCTATCTGGAATAACCAGTCCCAGTTCCTTCAGGAAGGCAACACGGGAATCTACAGGTGTATAGATGTGTAGTTTGGACATGTCTTCAGCGGAGAAGTTAACCCATACCACTTTTTTGTCTTTGATCTGAGGGTATGCGCTGAGTTTCTCATTAATCATGTCTTCTGTATCTTTAATCAGTTGTTCGCCTTCTGCTTTCATACCCATACCTTCAGCGTTCAGGCTAACCTGTTCACGCCATGTTGTTGCCCATGGAGCTGTTGGATATGCGACTACCGGAGCGATTTCACTTAGGAGATCATAGTCTTCTTGTGTAATGCCGGAATATGCAGCAAGGATAACATCGGGGTTGGAGTCAGAAATGGCTTCAAAGTCCAGTCCGTCTGTATCCATGAATACGTTTGGATCAGTTACGCCAAGCTCTTCGAGCTTCTTAGCCGTCCAAGGCAGAAGTCCGCTGTCATCTTGTACACCGAAGTTTGCGGCAGAGAAGCCCACAGGAACTTGTCCAAGTGCAAGAACAACGTCATGGTTCGCCCATTGTACAGTAGCTACACGCTCAGGCTTTTTCTCTAGAACTGTTTCGCCGAGCGCATGTTTAATCGTAATTGGATAGCCTGCATTTTCATCTTCAGCTGCAGGTGTTGCTGTCTCTGTCTGAGTTGCGGTCGTGTCACTTGCAGCAGGAGCAGCTGCAGGTTCTTCTGTCTTATTCCCACACGCTGCTAATACCATGATCAGCATGAATGAGATAAGGAGTGTTCCGATCGATAGCTTTTTCTTCGTGTTCATGTGTTTCCCCTTCCTGAACCCTTGAATGTATTGGATGATGCTGAATCTCCGGCTTATGTAGTTAAACATTGAAGATTAAGAGTGGAAATTCGATTAAGAACATAGTAAAACGTTTTCTAACCATGATAATGATTATCAACGTCAATAAATATATCGCTTTTCTGGAGAGGGTGTCAATGAAAAATATGGTTTTTAATCAATTTCATAACCTATGAAAGTATCGTTTTTACAACTAGATCTAGACGAGAGGCATCAGTTTAATCTATATGTAGCACCTGATTCTATTAAAACGATTTCTAATAATTAATAAGGAGGTTTTGAGAACAGAGTTAGTGTACCTTTGTTAAGCCACTGAGAAATGAAAAAAAACCGCAGGGCAAGTTGGATTTACCTGCCGAGCGGTTGCGATATTACATATAAATGAAGAAGATTCGATTCCATCATGTATTACGATATGCATTACTTTCGTGTAGACGATAGATAGCGCTCACCTGCCGCCACTTTTTGACGTGAAGTGTTTAATCTCGACCGACTCTCCGAATGCTAATTTACTCTACCTCGATCTCCCTCACCGTCTCACCTTCTACCAATACGGGCTGATAGTAGGTATTGGTCGGCAGATCCTTTTTGCCTTGCAGCTTCTTAATCACCCAATCCGCAGCATCACGTCCCATTTGCTCTTGGGGATGGGTTAATGTAGTAAGCCGGATATTTGCGTTCTTGGCAATGTACGAATTGTCCTGACCGATGATGGATAACTCGTGCGGGATGGAGATGTCCAGTTGCCGACAAGCGTTCACCACTTCAAGCCCCACTTCGTCGTTGTAGCAGACAATCGCGGTGAGCGCATCCCTATTTTCGTTTAGATACGCAGTCACATTGGAGGATAACTCAGGTTTGGATGCTGTATCAAACGAAAGCACCTGCTCGGGATGGAAACGTAATTTTGCTTCACCCAGCGCTTTAATGTATCCCTTCATCCGGTATTTGCCCTGGAGATCATCCATCTTCGCAATAATGCCAATCTGGGTATGACCCTTCGCGATCATCTCGCGGGTAGCGAGGTAGCTGGACTGCACATCATCCAGACAGAAGAAAGGCACCTCCAGCTCTTCATAGAACGCATTGATCATCGTAAACGGCACATCCTGTTCTTTGAATGACAGGTAATACGCGATGTTCGGGTTGTAAAGGTTACTCTTGGTGGGTTCGACGATCAGACCATCGACGCCGTAGGAGAGCATCATTTCGAGTGCCTTCTTTTCCTGTGCAACATCATTGTTGGTGCTGGCGAGCAGCAACGAATAGTTGTCCTCATTCAGACGACTCTCTATACCACGGATAATGGATGGAAAGATGTAGTCCGAGATATACGTCGTAATGACGCCTATCGTTTTTTTCGACGTGTTGCCACCCGAACGTGATCGATACTGATTGCTTACATACGTTCCGGAACCTTTTTCACTCCGCAAAAACCCCTCGTTAGACAATTCCAGAATGGCCTTCCGCACCGTCTGGCGGCTTACATTATAGCTGTCTTGCAAAGCGGATTCTGTCGGAATCTGTTCGCCTATGCTGTACGTTCCCGAGAGGATATGGCTCTTTATATCATCAATAATGACTTGGTATTTAGGCTTCACATATTCCACTTCTTTCGTCATGACTTATCTATATTAACGTGTAGAGTTCAAATAGTTGTACGTACATATTCTAGCATGATTTGATTTAGATGAGAATGAAGCTGTACATTTTTCGCAATGTTGCGTACATTTCAAGCTAAATACAGTTGATGTGTACCTTACAGCATAACCAGATTATCTGTCTATAAGACGCTGTAATAGCAGCATATAGATCAATATATGGTCATTGTAAGTATAACTATAATATATAATTGACAAATGTACGTACAAAAAATATACTAAGGCTGTCAGATTAGGAAAGCGCATTCTTAGCAAAAGAGGACATGACACTACTCCCTGATGGAGAGGAATCGTGTGAATAGGGATGCTTGGTACTGAATCATAGAGTCGATTACAGCCATTAACGTAAGTGAAGCAGCGTTTTTTCTAAGATGCTTCTTAATAGTGTGTGTTCAACAACATCTAATAGATATTATCCTTCGCACGTAAATGGCGACCAGAGAGGGGATACGCGGGAATATGAGTCATCTGGATATTAAAGAAGCCATTGCCAAGGGAGCTACCTCACTTGGGATTGAACTTGGATCAACGCGGATTAAAGCGGTACTGATCGATGAGCGTTTTGAAACGATTGCGTCAGGCAGTTATGAGTGGGAGAACCTGCTGAAAGACGGATATTGGACGTACAACCAGGAGGACATCATCACAGGTCTACAGACGGCTTATCGTGAGCTGAAAGAGGATGTGCAGCAGAAGTATGGAATTACGCTGACAACGATCGGATCGATTGGATTCTCAGCGATGATGCATGGATACATTGCTCTAGATAAAGCAGGAGAATTGCTGGTACCGTTCCGGACATGGCGTAACTCCACTACTGGAGCAGCGGCGCGGGAATTAACCAACCTGTTGCAGTTCAATATTCCAGAGCGCTGGAGTATTGCTCACCTGTACCAGGCCATTTTGAATCAAGAAGAGCATGTGCCTCAGATTGATTATATGACTACGCTGGCGGGTTACATCCACTGGTTACTGACAGGTAATAAAGCGATTGGTATTGGTGATGCATCGGGGATGTTCCCAATCGACGAAGCTACGCATAGCTACCATCCATCCATGGTAAACCAGTTCAATGAACATATCGCTGGCAAAGGATATCCGTGGAAAGTAGAGGATTTGCTGCCTAAGGTATACCTTGCAGGTGAACATGCAGGTGAATTGAATGAAGCAGGAGCCAAGCTGCTTGATCCTTCAGGGGACTTGGTTACGGGTATTCCGCTCTGTGCGCCAGAGGGTGACGCAGGTACGGGGATGGTGGCGACGAACAGTGTGCGGAAACGTACAGGGAACATCTCGGTCGGTACATCCGTATTCGCGATGATCGTACTTGAGAAGGAATTGTCCAGTGTGTATCCCGAGATCGACATGGTAACTACCCCAGATGGTAGCCCGGTCGGCATGGTGCATGCCAACAACTGTTCCAGTGACATTAATGCGTGGATCGGACTGTTCCGTGAATTCGCTGAGGCAATGGGTATCGAGGTGGATTCCGGCAAACTGTTCAGCGTGTTGTTTAACAAGGCGTTAGAGGCTGATCCAGATGGCGGCGGATTGCTCAGCTACGGTTACTACTCGGGTGAAAATATTACAGGTCTGGAGCATGGTCGTCCGCTGTTTGTCCGTTCTCCAGAGAGCAAGTTCAACCTGGCGAACTTCATGCGTACGCATCTGTTTAGTGCCTTTGGCGCACTCAAGATCGGTATGGATATTCTTACCGAGAAGGAGCAGGTAGCCATTGATAGCATTTTGGCACATGGTGGATTGTTCAAAACGCCTGTGGTGGGACAGCGAATTGTAGCCGCAGCGATGAACGTTCCAGTATCCGTCATGTCCACAGCTGGCGAAGGTGGCGCATGGGGAATGGCATTGCTTGCTTCGTACCTGATTAATCAAGGTCAGCAAGAGACGTTGGATGTTTTCCTGGAGCAGAAGGTATTCAAGGATGTAGAAGGTGTCGAGGTGGCACCGGAGGCGGCCGATGTGAAGGGATTCGAAGCATTTATCGAACGCTACCGGAGTGGAATCGCAATTGAGCACGCAGCTGTAGAGCATCTGGTAGAGAACGGGAGGGAATAACATGCTAGAGCAACTGAAGGAAGAGGTATTCCAGGCGAATCTGGAACTGCCAAAGCACGGTTTGGTGAAATTCACTTGGGGTAACGTCAGCGCGGTTGATCGGGAAAGCGGTCTATTCGTCATTAAACCAAGCGGAGTCGATTATGAAAAAATGAAAGCCAGCGACATGGTTGTCGTCGATCTCGACGGTAACGTAGTTGAGGGGAGATGAGACCTTCCTCGGATACCGCAACCCATGCCGTTCTATATAAGCATTTCAAAGAGATTGGCGGCATCGTACACACGCACTCCACGTGGGCCACGATCTGGGCGCAGGCGGGTCTAGACGTACCTGTCATGGGTACAACCCATGCCGATACGTTCTACGGATCTGTACCCTGTGCACGTTTCCTGAACCAGGACGAGATTGATCGTGGATACGAAGCGGAGACAGGACGCGTTATTATTGAGACATTTGAACAACGCGGACTGGATGTTATGGCCATTCCGGCTGTCCTGCTGCATGGTCATGCACCGTTCACGTGGGGCAAAGACGCTAAGTCGGCCGTCGTGAACAGCGTCGTACTAGAGGAAGTGTGCAAAATGAACCTGTACGCGCGCCAGCTGAACAACTTTGCGAAGGAACTGCCACAGGGCATCCTCGATAAACACTATCTGCGGAAACACGGCAAGGATGCGTACTACGGTCAGAAGTAATGTGGTTATAAGGGTGATAGGAAGTGTGTTCTAACTTCCAAGTGGTTTATTGTGGGAATGGCTTGTGTTCAACTATACTTTTTACACGATAACGGAGAGGGCAGAAATAACCTGAAGAAGCGGAGCGTTCGCCTTTATCCCCGGATTTTCCCCTTTGGAGAAGGGAATCAAAAAATCTGGGGATAACAGCGATAGGAAGGTTGTTCTGACATCGAAGTGGCAAGTGTAAACCCATATGTTCAACTATAAAAATGAGATGAGGATGATTACATGTCAGCAACAGCAGCGAAAGAATTCTGGTTTGTCGTAGGTTCACAGCATCTGTACGGAGAAGAAGCACTAGGTGAAGTTAAAGCAAATGCACAGAAAATTACGGATGCCCTTAACGCAAGCGGCGTGCTCCCTTACCCACTCGTATTGCAGGATCTGGCTGTAAGCGCAGATAAAATCACGAGCATTATGAAAGAAGTGAACTACCGTGACGAAGTAGCGGGTGTGATCACATGGATGCATACCTTCTCCCCAGCAAAAATGTGGATTCGTGGTACGAAATTGCTGCAAAAGCCACTGCTTCACTTGGCAACTCAATTTAATGAGAGCATTCCATGGGCTACCATCGACATGGACTTCATGAACTTGAACCAAGCGGCACACGGTGACCGGGAATATGGTTTCATCAATGCGCGCCTGAAAAAACAAAATAAAATCGTTGTTGGCTACTGGGAACGCCCAGAAGTACAGCAACAAGTTGCCGATTGGATGGACGTAGCGGTAGCGTATAACGAAGGTTATAACCTCAAAGTTGCTCGCTTCGGTGACAACATGCGCAACGTAGGTGTAACGGAAGGCGACAAAGTAGAGGCGCAGATCCAGTTCGGATGGACAGTGGACTACTTCGGTATCGGTGATCTCGTTCAATACGTGAATGCTGTAACTGAGCAAGAGATCGATGATCTTATCGCTCAATATGCAGAGCTGTATGAGTTCGACTATGGTACGAATAGCAAGGAAGCATGGGAAGCAAGTGTGCGTGTGCAAGCTAGCTATGAGATTGCGATCAAACGTTTCTTGGACGAAGGTGGATACAGTGCCTTCACAACCAACTTCGAAGATCTGCATGGCATGAAGCAGCTTCCAGGTCTGGCTGTACAACGCCTGATGGCTCAAGGTTATGGATTCGCTGGTGAGGGTGACTGGAAAACAGCAGCGCTTGACCGTTTGCTGAAAATCATGGCTCACAATGAAAACACAGGCTTCATGGAGGATTACACATACGAGATGGCAGCAGGCCAAGAAGCAATCCTGCAATCTCACATGCTTGAAGTTGATCCAACACTCGCTAGCACCAAACCAAGAATTATCGTGTCACCACTGGGAATTGGCGATCGTGAAGATCCAGCACGTCTTGTATTCGACGGTAAAGCAGGCGAAGGCGTTGTGGTATCGATGGCTGACTTCGGTACCCACTACAAATTGCTGATCAACGAAGTGTCTGCATTCGAGCCGACGGTTCCAGCACCTAATCTGCCAGTAGCACGTGTGCTTTGGAACGTGAAGCCTAACTTCCAAGACGGAGTGAAGGCATGGATCGAAAATGGTGGCGGTCACCATACGGTTGTATCCTTGAACCTGACAACAGACCAGATCATCACGTACGCGAAGCTCGTTAACCTGGATTATGTTGTTATTAAATAATGTGGTATTTATAGAATTATGAATTCATAATCGATCAACTATATTGGAGCCGGGGGTTAGCCTCGGCTCTTTATCATGCTATGCCTTCGTTTAGTAGGTGGCTTAGGATTGGTTTAGTGTTACGTTGAGAAATCTTAGTTAATTTTTATTCTCCTACGGCTAAGAGCGCTAGGATGAGTTTGCTATAATAGTTCCTAGAAGGTAGTTTACTTGGAATGATTTGTGAGAAAGGCACAATACAATCGGAACGGAGAGTTGTTTTCGATGGAGGATATACAGGAGTTAGTCAATGCGATAGTTAATGACCCAATATTAAGTGGACAAACCTATACATATTTAATCTTGGGTACTCAAAATGCATTCACGAGCGGGTACTATCGCATGATAGAAAATCAATTTTTCTCGTATGACGGAGATATGACGATCCATTTATTTGACAAGTATATCAACAAGAATACGGACATTATGCAAGGAAAGGGTGTTCTCTGTATTAGGGTAAGCGAAGGCAGCTTGGTTGAGTATGGCTTAGTACATGATATGAATCCTGAAATTTATGACATGGATGTTTTGGAGTTAATTGTATATCAGAGATATGGTTTGGAACCGTGGGAAGAGGATCGAAAGGTAGTTCTGCAACAGTCGCTAAAAGCGGAGCAAGTTAAAGACACGCTAGTATTCGCATGTTACATGAATGAGATGGAAAGAATCAGAGCTTTAGCAGCTAATGCCAAGAAGTCTCATCTAGATAAAGTGCTTAAAAATTGTGGAACACCATTGCAGTTTTGTAGTAGGCACAATAATTTGGGAGCATTTCAACTGTTAGCGGAAAAAGGGGCAACCGTGGGGAAACGCGCGCTTACGCGAACACCTCTTGAAATTGCATTTGAACACTCACCAGATATTGTGAACTATATTCAGTCTGACTTTCCAGATGTGTATACAAAAGAAGTGGGTAAAAAGGGATTTAGTATTGCCCTTCATTGCACAGATGGAAACTTGTTAGAAGGCATTCTAAAGTTTGGCAGTGATATGGATCAAGAAGGGAAAGCCTTTCCGCCGCTCCATAACTTTGCTGATTACAATAATGTGGTGGCGATGCGATTTCTTTTAAATAACGGTGCTGATCAAGAAAGTAGAAACGATTGTAAGCAAACGGCGTTACATAGAGCTGTAAGTGCAGAAAATGCCGATGCTATCAAAGTGTTATTAGAATATGGTGTGGATCTATATGCTAAGGATCGAGATGGAACAACACCTATAGATCTGGCTGAGGCATGTGCAGACCAAACGCTCCTCAAAATGATGAGAGGTGTGCAACAAGCATAATTAATTAGGATAGTCATGGGAGTTATACCTTGGACAAGGAGGAAGGATATGTACACGAAAGAAAGTTTGCTGAGACAGCTAGAGCAACTAGGTATTGATAAACAGGGAACACTGCTAATGCATTCTTCCATGAAAAGTATGGGGGAGGTGGAAGGTGGCGCTGATACTGTGCTGGATGCGTTGAGTGAATATATGAAGGATGGATTGCTCGTTTTGCCTACGCATACATGGTCTACTATTAACAAAATCAATCCATTGTTCCACGTGGAAACGTCTTCCTGTTGTGTGGGGATTCTACCAGAGCTGTTCCGCAAACGTCCTAACGTGGTTCGTTCTTGGCACCCTACACATTCTGTCGCAGCATTAGGTAAGGACGCACGGGCGTTCACAGAGGACGACCATCTCTTCGATACGCCATGTGCGCGGGGCTCGGCATGGGGGAAGTTGCTTGATCGCAAAGCGACAATATTGCTCGTGGGCGTGGATTTGAAACGAAATACGTTTATCCATGGTATCGAGGAGTGGGTGGACATTCCAGGCAGAATGACCGATGAACATGAGATGTTGTACACCGTTTTGCCAGATGGAACTAAAATCTCGGTGCCTTCCCGCAGACATTGCGGATTATCTTGGTCAGAGCATTTCTGGAAGGTGGATGAGGTGCTGGTTCAAGAAGGTGCGATGCATAAAGGAAGCTTCGGCGATGCAGTCGCCAGCGTGTGTGATGCTGCTAGAACAACCGAGGTGCTTACGGAGATGTTGAAGGATAACCCGGCTCTTTTCTCGGATAATGAGCCGTTATCAAAAAGATAAATCGGGTATTATATACAAAAAATTAGAAATTTTATTTATTATAATGATATAATAATGTCATAATAAAGTAATGTGAGAAAGGAGTTTTGATTATGCACATAAAGCCCTCCACAACAATTCGCCAAGATTATAATGGCTTCTCGAAATTTTGCCATGAACTTGATGAACCGGTTGTCCTTACCCGTAATGGCGAAGCAGACCTGGTCGTAATGAGTCATGAAGCATACCGGAGAATGGAGGCTAGATACAAGCTCCAATCAAAATTGTTGGTTGCGGAAAAACAGGTTGCTGAAGGTGAAGAACTGCTTGATCATGACCAAGTCATGGCTAGAATGCGGAGAAAAATAAATGAATCCAAAAAGTAAAATCAATTATTCTCCAGCTGCTGTAGATGACTTGGACGAAATTTTTTCATATATATCACATGATAATGCTTCTGCCGCGGACAACATGCTACAGAAGCTTGATAATTCCATAGCTAATCTTGCTGAATTTACTAATTTGGGATCGGTACTGCAAGAAGATGAATATAACCTGATATCCAGAGGGTATCGTTTTATAACTGTTGAGCCCTATCTAGTTTTTTATCGGATTCTTGGTGGAGTAGTTGTTATACACCGGATTTTGCATGGACGGAGAGACTACCTGCGCGAATTGTTTGGATCTTTTCAATAGTATAGAAAGCTCATCCCGTTACGGGCTGGAAGGCGTTCAGTTAAAGCTGGACGTTTTTTTGGCGTGGAACCTTTAAAATCTTTCACAAAAGTGCAAAATAGATCAGCATTTCAATCAGAGGTTGGTCATACTTCCAACGACTGGGCTACTCAGCGTATCAGCGGTATGATAAT
This sequence comes from Paenibacillus sp. DCT19, assembly GCF_003268635.1. Taxonomy (NCBI): domain Bacteria; kingdom Bacillati; phylum Bacillota; class Bacilli; order Caryophanales; family Paenibacillaceae; genus Paenibacillus; species Paenibacillus sp. DCT19. The sequence continues at coordinate 6,545,983 of NZ_CP029639.1, read as the reverse complement.
ATATGGTTAATTTAACCAGAACGTAAATAGAATTATTTTAGAAGTATCCAATATAGATGTTTATGAAGTAATGAAGTTCGGCAACGTATGAGATGTATTTCAGATCTATTTGCTGATGAACTGTGTAGTCATTGTCGCATCCAAGAAGGAGAAGGCTCGTGAACCCACTCGTATGGTATGATCTCTTGTTATTTGTCCTATTGTTTGGTGTAGGTGTGTATGTATTTGCTACCGCTAGAATTACGAACTTACATAAGGTGTATTTTCTGTTTCACGGGTTGATGATATTGTGGCCATTCTGTCAGTTTGCAATCACGTTAACGGATGATCCCGGCTTGCAATTGTTCTATGTTACGTTGTCTTTCGTCGCTGTTTCTCTACTAGGGAGTGGCTGGTTATTATTGACGATTTTCATTACTGGCTACGCAGAACGATTGAGTACCAAAGGGGCGTATCTGCTTTTTGTTCCAGCTTTAATTGGAGCAATAGGCGTGGTCGCCAATCCTTGGCGTGAGTTTGTTATTCCACTAGAGGGCGGTTATATTGAGCGGGCATACGGTCCTTGGTTTTGGGTAGTGATGGCTATTCTGGTGAGCTATTTCTTAGTCTCTCTTGTCATTTTATTCCGCGCGCTATCTTCAGCTAAGACACCTACGATGATCAAAAATCAGGTAAGAATCACCCTCAGGGGTATTCTGGTGTTAGCTGTTTTTGCAACTATTGATGCTATTCTGAATGTGATCTTGAGTCCGTGGTTGCCGATCATTCCCGGAATGACCTCGCTTGGCATTTTTCTATCCGATCTGTTCTTCGTCTATGTTATCAAAAGGTATAACGTGTTCGATCTGGTCTCCATTGCCCATGAGGATGTGATTAACACGATTCCTTACGGCATCCTCGTTCTGGATGAGAATGAGATTATTGTTGAAGCGAACAAAGCTTCCAGGTCATTTATGGATATGCATGTGGGGGATTCTTTTGATATGGAGGCATTTCTAAGTGGTGTTCGTGTAGAAGGCAGTTACCAGAAGTTTCTGTATGAATATAGGTCGAAGAAAATCGTTCTATCGCAGCTTGAGGTGATTGTAGAGGGGAATAACCAGGCTTACCACTATATTATGCAATCGTCTCCGATTGTCGATTCGATGCTTGTGCCCATTGGTCATATTCTTACCTTTCAGGACGTCTCGCAGGAGCGCTATTATGTGAAAGAGTTGAATTGGCAGTATGAGACGCTTCAGGAGCGTAATCATTCGCTGGATCTGATCCGTCAGGAGTTGTCCGAGGCCAATCGTAAGCTGGAAGAACTGGTGCTGACCGACAGCCTAACGCAGTGTTACAATCGTCGATACCTGACCCAGCATCTGAATCATGAGGTCATTACTAACATTCAGTACCGGACGCCATTCTCTCTATTACTGCTCGACATTGATCATTTTAAGGCGATTAACGATCGCTATGGGCATGTAATTGGTGATGAAGTGCTCGTACGCACAGCGGAGGCTGTTAGACAATCCATTCGCAGTACGGATATCTTAACCCGCTATGGTGGGGAGGAGTTCATGATCTACCTTCCGCACACCGAACATGACTTAGCTAATGTTATCGCTGAACGCGTAAGACTCGCGGTGGAGTCCAATCTAGTCATGGTCGATCATGGGACTGCACAGGTGTCCACAACGATTAGCATCGGCATTCTGTCGATTGAGGATTTTGCCTATGCACATGTGCCAGAGAATGCGGAGGGGTATCTGACACAGCTCTTTGCTGCGGTAGATAAGGCGTTGTATCAAGCGAAGCAGAATGGGCGGAACAGGGTGGAGTTTGGGGTGTTGGAGCGGGGAGCAGTATAGGAAAGAAGATATGTAAAAGACAAATGTCAGAAGACATTGTTAATGCTTTACCGATGTTTCAAAACTATAGACTATCTTTGAGGCTGCCTATGATGATATTAGATCGTAGACAGCCTTTTGTTTTTCTCATGTACTAAATAAGTAATCTTGTCCTTCCCTATGACGGATTACAACAAGAGCCATACGTGTTACTAAAAAGCTTGATTATTTAATTAAATTGTTGGACAAACTCAGTAAAATTACTTGCCACATTATATACCGAAGGTTCTGAAGAAGATATCGTTTCTACATACACAATAGACGGTTGCCTAGTGTCATTGAAGTTGAAACAAAATAAGTTACTCTCTTTATCCATAGCAAAAGGAAAATGTTTAGGGGGAAGATTACCCTTTTGCTCATTATATACATCCAAAATATCAAGTTCATCAAATGCGATAAAGGTTAAAAAGTAAGAGAACGCCACTTCTTTTTCACCAATATTTAACGTCCGTTTAGTAGGCTCTCCACCGTGATAGTTTGTTATAAAGCTGATATATTCCGAAGGGAATCGAATCCCCCACTTGTTCTCAACGGTCTTTACTGTATTAATATCAACGGGAGGATAATTTGTACTCCAATTATTATTATCTGACAATTGTTTCACTCCTTTTAAATAGATACGATGACTTTGATTCTATTTATTCCAGTTTATATCATCATCTGACCAGTATGTGCTCCAATTGGGGTCATCCACCTGACTTATCTGGATAATTTCCCCACTATCATTTCTTCTGACAACGTAACCCCCATCTTGATGATAAAATACAGTAACAGGTGCATTATTTTGTCCTTTTCTCTGGTCAATCCAATCAACAGTACCTGCAGGTGTATTAATAGCTTCACCCAATCGTTGGTCATTCCAACCACGTTCAGTAATTTGATCCGAGATACTTTTACCGCCTCTTTTTGTGGGCTCGTGACTATAATGAAAGGAAGTTTCATTTTCATAACTATCCACGTTAGGATTCTTTCTAGATTCACTATTTCCACCAGAATCAGTATGGGGTGAGTGATGCTGCTTTCCATCAATAGACTTAATCCCAACTTTTCTGCCGAAAAGTCCAAGAAGCATAGAAGTAGTGATATTGGCAGCATACTCTGCTCCGCCTTCTTGCTTCATTTTATTGAATTCGTCTGCAACGTGCTTCTCGGCCTGTTTACGGGTATCTCCGTTATCCCATGCATAGTTCCATGTGAAGGCAATTCCGTCCCCTATATCACTAATGGTACCAATAGTATTATCGTATAGAAAGTTGCCTGCAGTATCTAAGGGATGCTCAATAAAGTCCTTTCCAAGTTGAATCACAGAATCACCAACTGCTAATACATTGTCTCCAGCTTGATTGAAGAAAGCTTCCACATGCTCCTCTACACTTCGTTTGGGTCGAGGGTCATTGGGGCCACAGACTAAATCATTGCGTGGAGTACCGGGATTAGCCTGATAATCAAGAAGCGCAGATATATTAACCATAGTTGAATCTGTATCCACAAAGCGCACTTTAATCTGTTCTAATCTCAGGGATATTGTGTGAAGCAACTCCAGAGTAGTATTTAGGTTTTTTTCCGCATAACGGTATAAGTGGGCAAAACGCTCTGCTGTCTCACCTTCAAAACTGCTAAGCAAAGGAGTAAGTTGGACGTTTAGTCCAGCTAAGATTTGCCGCATATGCCCATGCCCTAACTTGAATAAGCTAACCGTATGCGTCATTTGATCCACAGGAATTTGTATTTTACTCATTATCTCAACCCTTAGCTATTGATCTCTAATATAGTATATTCTATGTTAAACGACGTTTTGGAGGAACTATAGTGCTATTTATGTATAACCATTTAACTAAAATATCTATATTTAAATAACGAGTAATCAGTGGACATCTAATGAGGGAGCATTTAATTTGGAATAACCATTGAATAAGGGCAAGACGCAGCTGATTGGTTATAAGCTAAAGCTAGAGAGGGAATTTGACCTATCATTTCGAGAGTAGTTAGTATATATGACCATTCATACAAATCTTTAAAAAAGATGGATTAGTCATACTTGAACCAAGAGAACTAGATGTAGTAGGGAGCGCTCATATTCCGTTAAATAGTTGGTATGGTAAATTCCTTGAGATGAAACCGCTAGATTTAGAAGGGTTAAACACATAGGTAATATTGTGGAGGTCATCCATGAATACTTTTTCCAAAGGTATAGCAAGAATTAATAACATGAACTGGAGCAAATCAGGTAGTGTAGATGATCCGTCACACATGGCACTATTACAGGAATATATCAGGCGCGCAGCATTGCTAATCACATCCTATGAATTAAATACGTCATATCCTTTCTTCAAAGCTTCTCAGGCACTCGGGTATGAGGCTAATTCATGTATAGCAGAGAAGTGTCCTGCCTTAGGGGAACTAAAGAATAATTTTATTAAAGGAACTTGTGAAGCATACTTAGAGTGGTTATTGTTAATTGACTCTGGCAATGAAGTTGCATTGAAGTTTCATGATCTATATGAACCACTCATTCTTCTAATTGAAAAGGGTGGGACTATTAGAAGGCAGCATGGCGAAATCATCACAGGAGGATATGCCTTTCCTTTGGCAACTGCTGAATATATGTCCAAACAGGAACCAATCGATATAAGCGATGCAGGATTAAGAGCCTGGGCTAATCAGTAGAGAAGAGGGGGATAACCATGGACAAAGTATATAAGATTTTGTTGATATTCATGTCCTTGTTATTATTGAGCGCGTGCGGTATTCCAAGTTCAGAGGATCAGTCTGTTCAGGGGACGGTAAAAGATATTGACCAAGTAAACAATAGAATTCTTGTCATTAGTGATCTAGCAACAGACGATCTTGAGGAAGATACTAATAAATTAATTCAATCCAACAAATATAGCGAAGTATATTGGGTTAGTGGTGTAAAACTGTCTGAATTCAATGTCGGTGATGAGATAGATATAACCTTTAAAACTCTAGAGACATCGTATCCAGGGCTTCTTACTGCTAAGAAATATACTAAGTTGTAAATGAGTGAAACCAAGAATTGTATTAATTATAATTAGTTCTTCTGGAGGAATAGTATCGACTTATCCTTGTACCTATTTTATAAAGATGACACTGAACAATTAGCAGAATTATTGTTGAGTTCTCTGAAAGATTTTTCTCAGGAGACTCATATGAAATGCAAAGAGGCTTATTACTCAATTACGAACCCTAATTTCTCGACGAGTGTACAAGACGATGATGAATTAGTGAGTTTTACGAGAGAAGAGCTTAATTTAAATATTAACTACTGTATCACTATTTCTATTTTTTCACGTTCACCTGATGAGGGATTACAAGGCCTATTTGAAGCGATTAATACTCTAAAAGAGAGTTTAAACGGGGATATGGCATTGACTGACAGTGAGTCTGGCGTAATCTTTCTCCGAGCTAACGGTCAACTTATCATTAATTCACATTGCAGAGAGAACCCGGATATCTATGATTGGCCTTATGAATTACTAGATGGGGATTTTATTGAGAAGGATATGGCAGGGTTGATTTGAGAATTTACAAAAGGTTTTGCCCTATGCCTTCATTACTGAAGACACGGTACTTCATATATTCTAAATTCGTATCAAGTTGTGGTTGAACGTTAATAGGCTTCTTTTAACCCTCCCTCAACCCCGCATATGTAACAAAAAACATGAAAAATCCGCTCTCATTAGAGAGACGGATTTTTTGGCATTTTGCCATTAAACTATAGCTTGTCAAAACGTAATCATTACGATATGATAATACTCATTGTTTGCAAATCATAATGATTACGATTAAGAGAGAGGGGCATTACCTTGAATATAAAGTCACCTTTGCTGGTGCTGGTCTCCCTGGCCTTGGGCGCTGGATTGTTGAGCGCTTGTGGAGCATCTGAGTCCAGCCCTGCTGCACAGTCATCATCCACTGACAAAAACGTACACTTCCTATATAACTTCTCTACCCGTTCACTGGACCCTCATGTGGATTCAAGCTATGTACCGCTTCGCGCGGGTATTACGGAGACGCTGGTGCGTCTGGATGAAGAGAATCTGACAGTTGCACCTTGGCTCGCGGAGAGCTGGGAGAGTGAAGATGGTCAGCACTGGACGATTGACCTGCGAGATGATGTGACGTTCCAGAATGGTAAGCCAATGACAGGGGAAGCGGTGAAAGCCTCGCTTGAACGCGCGCTAGAAGAAAATGTAGCCATCCAGAATGCGCTCAAGATCGATACGATTGAAGCTGAAGGCGACAAACTGGAGATCACGACAACACAGCCATTCCCGGAGTTTGCTTCCGAGCTAGTGAATCCGAATACGGCCATTATTGACGTGAGTGAGCCAGATATTGTGAACAAGCCGATGGGTACAGGCCCGTTTAAACTTACTTCCTTTATACCAGGCAGTAAGCTGGAGCTAGATCGTTACGATGCATATTGGGATGGTGCTTCACCGCTCGACTCCGTGACATTCTCGTTTAATGAAGATGCGAATGCTCGCTCTCTTGCACTGAAATCCGGACAGGTTGATATCGTATATCGCCCAGAGGTGGAGAGTCTGGATTCACTGCAAACGTTAGACGGCATGAAGGTAGAATCTACTTCGACGTTCCGCGTGCATCAGATGACGATGAATATGCAGCGGGAGAGCATCAAGGATCTGAATGTACGTCGTGCGCTAGATGCACTTATTGACCGTCAGGGTATCGTGGACACAATCCTGCTTGGTTACGGTGAGTCAGCGATTGGCCCGTTCCTGCCATCCCTACCGTTTGCACCAACCTACACGGATGCTACAACAGAGTCTGGAGCGGATGTTGCAGTTAAATATCTTAACGAAGCGGGATACACATTACAGAATGGTGTGATGACCAAAGACGGCAAACCGTTGCAGCTTACACTTTTAACGTATTCTTCTCGTGCAGATCTACCCCTGATTGCTCAAGTGTTCCAATCTGATGCGAAGAAGATCGGCATCGATGTGCAGATTCGCCAGATCGATACACCTGAGGATTATATGGCGTCTAACCGTGATTGGGATATCGCTACGTATAGTAATCTAACGGCTCCGCGTGGAGACGCTGGTTACTACCTGAATGCTACATACCATCCGAAGGGTGCGCTTAACTTCAGTGGATCGGAAGAGCCGCAACTGACGAAGATCATTGATGAGCTGAATCTCACAGTTGCACCGGAGAAGCGTGCCGAGCTTGCCGAGCAAGCGGCAAATTATGTGCATGATCATGTGTTGAACTCATTTGTACTGCATCCGGGAACCATTGTGGCATATAACGGGAAGAAGATTAAGAACTGGGTCACAACACGCAGTGAGTATTACATGATTACCAACAAGCTGGATGTGATGTAATGTTTCGCATTGTTCTGCGAAAGTTTCTAGAGGTATTCATCTTTCTATTATTCATCATGTTTGTGAGCTTTCTCTTCATCCGTCTTGCTCCCGGTGATCCGGTACTTACCATCCTGAATGTGGATGAACTATCCGTCAGTCAGGAGCAAGTCGAAGCAATGCGAGAGGAAATGGGATTTAACGACTCACTTCCCGTGCAGTTTGGTAACTGGCTGCTTGATTTCGTAAGACTCGACTTCGGTGTATCCTACTCCACGGGTCAACCAGTGATGCAGACGTTAATGCGAGCACTCCCGGCGACAGCGGAGCTGACCATTGGTGCATTGTTGGTAATGCTGCTGATCGCCATTCCGCTCGGATCTCTATCGGCACTGCATCGAGGTCGCTGGATTGATCAGGTCAGCCGTATACTGTCTATCGTTGGGGCAGCAGTACCTAGCTTCTGGCTCGGCTTGATCCTGATTGACATGTTCGGCGTACGCTTTGGCAGTCTGCCAACGATGGGCCGGGATGGATTCGCCTCACTGATTCTGCCCTCTCTGACGCTGGGACTTGCAATCTCCAGCGTCTATGTGCGTCTTTTGCGCTCCAGTTTGCTGGACTCGCTTAGCCAAGAATTTGTACGTTCTGCCCGGGCAAGAGGGTTATCCGAAGCCCGGATTTTCTTACTTCATGCGTTCCGGCACAGCTTGCCGCCGGTCATTACGGTATTTGGTGTCAGCCTGGGCAGCCTGATTGGCGGGGTTGTAGTTATTGAAGTGTTATTCGCTTATCCAGGCATCGGCAAGCTGGTGGTGGATGCGATTCGTCAGCGGGACTATCCGCTGATCCAAGGTTATATTTTGATCATGGCGATCGTGGTGTTCGTTGTGAATACATTCGTTGACTTATCTTACCGTTATTTGAATCCTGAAATGAAACTCAAGGAAAAGGAGGCCCTTCGATGAAAACGATATCCCTGCGTAATCCAGTCACAAAATCCAAAAAGCACAGCTGGCAGGCAGTTATCGGCCTGTTATTTGTGCTGCTGGTCATCGCGGCCTCCTTGTATGCCTTTTTAGTTCTTAAATATGACCACACCCTCACTGATTTACGAGGACGATTGCAAGGTGCTAGCGTGCTTCATCCGCTCGGCACCGATCACCTTGGGCGCGATGTTCTGACCCGCCTGCTGCTTGGCGGGAGCCAGACGCTTGGGTACAGTCTGCTTGCTCTTGGCGCAGCGTTGCTAATTGGTATTCCGTTCGGACTAATCGCTGGCTACAAACGCGGCTGGATCGACAAGCTGTTCATGCGAATTGCGGATGCTTTCCTAGCCTTTCCGGACACCATCGTTGCGATTGTACTGAGCGGACTGCTGGGTGCGGGCATCGGTAATCTGGTACTGGCGATTGTTATCGTAAAATGGGTTAGCTACGCACGCCTTGTTCGAAGTACCGTTCTGTCAGAATCGCAGAAGGATTACATTCGTGTAGCACGAACCAATGGTCTATCGGACGGACGCATCATGAGGAAGCATCTGCTTCCGCATATTGCAGGTCATGTACTTGTGTTGGCAAGCCTGGATCTGGGCAAAATCATTTTGCTCATCTCTTCGCTGTCCTATATCGGACTCGGTGCACAGCCCCCAACACCTGAATGGGGTGCCATGCTGAACGACTCCCGTCCATACTTCCAATCCCGACCTGAGTTGATGGTGTATCCGGGACTTGCGATAGTATCGGTTGTATTACTTGCGAACATGCTGGGTGACTATCTGAGAGACCGGTTTGACGTGAAAAAGGAGGTGCAGTCATGATTCTCTCCATTGAGGATTTGAGCATCTCCAGTCGAGATCGTACGATCGTGAATCAAGTCTCTCTAGCTGTTCGCGAAGGGGAGTTCATGGCTCTGGTTGGACAGAGCGGTAGTGGGAAAAGCCTGCTCTCGCAGGCCATTGGTCAGCTCCTGCCGCCCAACCTTCAGACATCAGGGCGTGTTCTGTTCGAGGGCAGCAATCTGCTTGAACAGAAGCCGAAGCAGATGCGTGCCCTGCGGGGAAGCCGCATCTCTTACATTTTCCAAGATTATCAGGGGGCATTTACGCCCTTTCGCAGCATTGGTGGGCACTTCGATGAATACCAGAAGGTACATGGGGAGAAGTCTTCTGCTGTCCGCAAGAAGCGCGCGGAAGAGGCGCTGCAATCGGTGGGTCTGGATGCAAAGCTGCTTCGCCGTTACCCATTCCAACTGAGCGGCGGTCAGCTTCAGCGAGCATCCATAGCAACATCGCTGATGTTATCCCTCGGCTGCTGATCGCAGACGAAGCAACAACAGCGCTGGACAGCGTGTCTGGACATCGCGTGTTGGAACTGCTTGCCCGCAAGCAGGCAGAGACAGGCTGCGCCATTCTGTTTATTACGCATGATTGGCGTCACGTTCGCCGTTATGCGAATCGCTTGGCGGTAATGAAGGAAGGGCAGATCGTTGAATCAGGCGGTAAACATCGTATCCTTGATCATCCCCAGCATGAGTATACACGCAAGCTGATTGAGGCGGCTCCCGTCCTGAGCCGCTCTTTGAAGTCTGGCTTGAAGGAGGCTGAAGTGGAATGAAGATCATGCCTAACAACTCAAGTGATCCCGTACTTCGTGTGGAAGACCTGAGCCGCACATATGCTGGCGCAGAACGTCCAGCAATCCAGAACGTTTCTTTTTCAATACAAGCCGGTGAATGTCTGGGTCTTGTTGGTGAGAGTGGATGTGGCAAAAGCACACTTGCCCGCTGTCTGCTCCGGATAGAAGATGCAGATCATGGCAAGATTCTGCTTGGTGGGCAGGACATTGCACGGCTAGCTGGACGCCGCCTGCGCCCCTATCGCCGCAATATTCAGATCGTATTCCAAAATCCATCTGCGGCCTTGAATCCAAAGCTCAAAATTGCAGATTCATTAATCGATCCCTATGAGCAGCTCGGTCATAATACCAAGCTATCTCATTTCACTTATACATCCAAAGAAGCTTATATCCGCCGCTTGCTTGAGGCTGTCGAGCTTTCGGGAGAGCTGGCAGAACGCTACCCACATGAACTGAGTGGAGGGCAGCGTCAGCGCGTAACGATTGCACGATCCATCAGCATTGAACCTGACGTCGTTGTGCTGGATGAGCCAACCGCGAGTCTGGATGTCATCTCCCAAGGTGCCATTCTCCAGTTACTGACCGATCTGCGCACCTCGCTGGGGTTATCTTATCTGTTCATCTCACATGATCTGGCCGCTGTACACCGGATGAGTCAGCAGGTGATGGTTATGCAGGATGGTCAGATCGTAGATCGGTTCGATGCGGATGCGTTATTCGCCGAAGAGCGCCATCCGTATACGAAAGAACTAATTTCGATCTTCTGAATAGAATAGATAGTCTAATGGGAATAAGCTGTATGGTTGGGTGAGCCGCTTTGTGAAGTTTAGAAAGCGGCTCTTTACGCACTCTTTTTCAATCAACGGGTCTGCGAACATCCCTGTTCTATATAAATTGAACTAAACATTTACACGGAAACGGAGAGGGCAGAAATAACCTGAAGAAGCGGAGCGGTCGCCTTTATCCCCGGATTTCCCCTTTAGGAAAAAAGAATCAAAAAATCTGGGGATAACAGCGATTGTAAGGTTGTTCTGTCATTGGAGTGGCAAGTGTAAATATTCTTTAGTTCAATTTATATAGCCGATGAACAAATAAATCTTTCAGCCCTATAACCGGGCTAACCATTGCAAGCAAACTAGCGTATACTGAGGGAATAGCAAATATCTTCAAATTGCATATTTAAATTGCTCTATATTATTGATACACTAGATCAAGGTTATATTCATACAACAGAAGGTGCGATCCCGTTCAAAAATGGGCTTGCTGCAATGCCAAATCGATAACGCTTACATCCTTTTGGCAAATATAGGATATAAGGACGGTAGACATGAGCCAGGGACAAACGAGTACAGATGTTATCTTGATTGGTGCCGGAATTATGAGTGCAACTTTGGGAACTTTGCTTAAAGAATTGGCACCAGACTGGAATATTAAAGTTTTTGAGAAGCTTGCCAGTGCAGGGGAAGAGAGCTCCAACGAATGGAATAATGCCGGAACTGGGCATTCTGCGCTCTGCGAACTTAACTATACCGTAGAACGACCAGACAAATCCGTGGACATAAGCAAAGCCATCAAGGTGAATGAACAATTTCAAATCTCAAGGCAATTTTGGTCCTATCTCGTCAATAGCAATCTGATTCGTAATCCGCGGGACTTCATCATGCCGCTGCCTCATCTCAGTTATGTACATGGGGAGAACAATGTCCAATTTTTGAAACGACGCTTTGATGCGTTATCGAACCACCCTTTATTTGAAGGCATGGAGTTCTCGGATAATAAGGAAACATTGGCGGAATGGATTCCACTGATGATGAAAAACCGAACCAGCAATGAACCGATTGCAGCTACGAAGATTGACTCAGGCACGGATGTTAACTTTGGTGCTTTAACGCGTATGCTGATCGATCATTTGAAAAATCAAAATGTAGATGTTCGCTATCAACATAGCGTGAAAAATATGAAACGAACAAGTAATGGAGCATGGGAAGTCACTGTGAAAAATGTAAGCAGTGGTGCAACCGAGCGCCATACAGCCAAATTCGTATTTATTGGTGCCGGCGGTGGCAGCTTGCATTTGTTACAGAAAACCGGTATTCCAGAAGGCAAACACATCGGTGGCTTCCCGGTGAGTGGTCTCTTCATGGTCTGCAAAAATCCGGAGATCGTAAAGCAGCATCATGCCAAAGTGTATGGTAAGGCTTCGGTCGGAGCTCCACCTATGTCGGTTCCGCATCTGGATACTCGATATATCGATAACGAGAAGTCTCTATTATTTGGACCGTTTGCAGGGTTCTCACCGAAGTTCCTGAAGACCGGTTCGAATGCTGACCTGATCACATCCGTGAAGACGCATAACCTGTTAACGATGCTCGCAGCAGGTGTCAAAGAAATCTCATTAACCAAGTACTTAATTCAACAGCTCATGTTATCCAAGGAGCAACGTATGGAGGAATTACGAGATTTTGTCCCAGGAGCCAAAAGCGAGGATTGGGATATGGTCTGGGCTGGACAGCGTGTGCAAGTTATTAAAGACACCGTTCAAGGTGGCAAAGGAACACTTCAATTCGGTACAGAAGTGGTTACGGCTGCGGATGGCTCGATTGCGGCATTGCTTGGTGCTTCGCCAGGTGCTTCTACTGCTGTTCATGTCATGCTCGAAATTCTGGAGAAATGCTTCCCACAACATATAACGGATTGGGAGCCGAAGATCAAAGAGATGATTCCTTCTTATGGTGTGTCGCTTGTGGAGAACATTGATCTGCTACAAGAGATCCATTTAGCCACTTCAAAGGCACTTGGTCTATCGGATGAGAAATTGGCTCTTCTCGTATAGAAATAAAGCACGAACGGGTACATGTAGGCTGACGGACATTCTTAAAAGCGTAATATCGTGTTCTGTCGCCCAAGCCAAATAGCTAAGCCGGTATATAAACCGTGCTTAGCTATTTGGCGTTCAATTCGTTATTTTGACAGGTCGTTATGAGCACTTTGTGTGCCCACCTGTACGATCAGTGGTATCCTACCATCTAATTCTAATGATCATGATGACGCTTAGGAATGGAGAAGGAAACGGTAGTCCCCTGCCCAGGTGAGCTAACGATACTCAAACCTTGTCCATACATCTGAGTTAACCGACGATGTGTATTGGTTAAGCCAATACCTCTGGTTCCTCCTGCGCTTTGCTTAGGCCAAGCCAACGCTCGCTTGATCTGCTCAGGCTGCATTCCCACACCATCATCCATAATCTCAATGAGTGTAGCATTAGCTTCGCGACTGATCCGGATGTGAACCGTTCCACCAATGACTTTACTTAACACACCATGTCGAACTGCATTCTCAATAAGCGGCTGAATGGTTAGTGGTGGCAGGAACAGGTTCAATTCATCAGGAATATCCCAGATGACGTTCAGCCGTTCTGCGAAGCGCTCCTTCTCAATATAGAGATAGGCACGGGAGAGCTCTAACTCGTGTGTGATCTCAACCATTTTCTCCGAATTCACGAAATGAAAGCTTGTCTGCAAATATTCAATAAAGGCATCACCCAACTTCTGCATCCGCTCTGTATCAATGTCACTCAGAACCATAATGGAATTCAGCGTATTGAATAGAAAATGAGGCTGAATCTGCGCTTGTAAGTAAGCAGCCTCCATACGGAGCCTTTCATCAATCGATTGCTTGAGCACAATTAAGGATCTAATCCGGTGCTTCATCTCCACCGCATCTACTGGTTTAGCAATATAGTCGGTAGCTCCTGCCAGAAATCCGGTGTAGATATCCGCAGGCTCATTACGTGCGGTAAGAAGTAAAATTGGTAACTCTGATACGGATAGACGTTCTCGCACCTTCTGTGTCAGTTCATATCCAGACATCTGAGGCATCATCACATCCGTAATGAGAAGATCCCATGTTTTCGTATCCAGTAGTTGCAGCGCTTCATTCGCTGAGGCTACTAATTGGATGTGGTAAGGTTCATCAGCAAGCATCGCGCGGAGAACACGCAGATTGACGGGATCGTCATCAACCGCAAGAATGCTAGCCATAGGTTGGTCAGAATCCGGCGAACTTCGATATGTACTTTCCTGTACAAGTGGAGCTACCAGCACCGGCTCGACCATCCATGCGTTTTCGCTAATGACCGGTTCCTCGGTATAGTCCGGCTGAGCGGGTTGTGATGAATGATCCTCTGGTGGGAACAAAATAAAAAATGTGGTTCCTTGACCCAGAATGGACTGCACACTTAACTCTCCACCATGCAGCTCAACAAGCTGTTTGCATATACTCAGGCCTAGACCGATTCCACCGCTCACCCGAGCTTCGGGTGTGCCTTGCTCATAGGCATCGAATATTCGCTTTTGCGTCTCTGTACTCATGCCAATCCCCGAATCGGTAACCTGGATAAGTACTTGTCCTCTAACATCACTAGCTGAGACGGTTATTGTGCCTTTTTCCGTAAATTTCAGGGCATTGTGAATGAGATTATATAGAATCTGGATCAGTCTTCGTTCATCTGCCATCAACCGAGGCAAGGTATCTGGAACGTCCATAACCAATTGAATGGGCCTGCCCTCAGCCATAAACTTGAACATATCGATGACACCTGTCACGACAGATGCAAGCCCAAGGGGCTTTTTATACAGCGTAATCCGGTTTTCCTTCAGGCGAATGACATCCAGCAGATCATCCACTAGCTGTGACATCCGGCGACCAATCGTAATGACCAGATTTAGATTTTCGACATGGTCATTAGCCGATGAACGTTGATCCGTAACAGCGATACTTTCTGCAATGTTAATAATCCCGTGCAGTGGTGTACGCAGCTCATGTGCAGTATTCGCGAGAAATTGATCCTTCTGCCGATCTTCTTCTTTCAATTGTTCATAGAGACTTTCGATCTCGGAAGAGTTGCGGAAGTATTTCTTGAACCAATACGCAGAGAATCCAAAGATCGCTGCCAGCACATCGATCGGATAATATACATTTGTAACCTCACTGATCGAGTTCACGAGCCCCCACAGCACACTAGATAGGCTACAGGTTGCGGCGAAGAGCAGGAAGGTCGCATCACTGCGTTTTTGAGCGGCCATTTTGACAAATAGGTATGCAGACCAAGCGATTGGAAAGAGATATAGCGCATTGGAGAAGCCCAGCTCAACCGGATAATAGATGAGGTGGACCGGAGCGACGAGTAGGAATGCACAATAGCCCCCAAGCAAGCCAGCATATATACGGAACATGATTTCAGCGCGAGAGCTGTTCGAGAAGCTACGAGCCATCATCAACAAGAAAAATGAAAATAACGGATACGAAAGAGCCTTCGCTTTGACCATCCAGGTGAAGTTGAGCGGTAGCCAGCTTAACAATAATCCATCATGATCAGAGACCACGGTCATTGCTGCGGATAGAGTCAGCAGGGAGAAGGTAAGTAGCCCGCGCTGTCTACGATTGAAGAAAAACATTAAACCTGCATACAGGCTATGCAATAGTAAAGCGGCAAAGGTGATTTTTTGCAAATCGATCGAGAGCCCATGTTCACTTGTTATAGCTTCCTCTGTACCAAAATAGACTGAGCGTATAATGCCCCCGTTAAACGGATCATCATAGTTGGCTGTGCGCACAATAATCTCAAGCTCCTCAGCGCCATTGAGATTATAAGCAACAGTGAAGGTTGTCCTTTCTGGTTGATAGTCTTGGGCATGGGCAGCAGGATGTCCATATTCAGCGACCACCGTGCCGTTAAACTCGACGATGGAGGAGGCCTGAATTTTCTGCGCCCAGAGAGCGACTTCCTCGATTGAAGGATCAAGAAGAACACGTAGCCGGTAGGTTCCATACCCGTAGGATTCTGAATGAGGCATCGCACTACGCCAATCACTCGGAACATTAATCGTTGGGGCGGATTGGTCTACTGGTGGTAACGTATGCTGTCCAAAGAATGCACTCGGGTGAAACTCCCACTCCCCGTCCAGCGACAGAATGGGAGCTTCGGCAAAATTCCAACCGCGAAGATCCAGCACACCACGCTCAGGATGTGGTTGTTCTGGCATGGCGAAGGACTCGGCCCATAACCAGCGGAATCCGAGTAGAACGGATAAGAATAGAATCGACATGACGACATATCGAGGGATGAGTTTATGAATAAACGTTTTCATAGCTGAGATAAGTTCGACATGATCCTGCAAAATCCTGCATGAGATACATAGACCGCCTTAGTTTGAGACAGATATTGTAAAAAAGACAGATATTGTAAAAAAGACAGATATTGTAAAAAAGACAGATATTGTAAAAAAGACAGATATTGCAGAGACACAGATTGTGAAGATATAGCTGCTAAGCAAGCTATGATAAATAGATGCTTCTCGCTTCCTCGCCAAAGAATGCAATAACATCCGGGTATGCGTTAATGTCAATCTGTTTCAATCGTATGATTTTCTGGAGGAAGATCGTATCCGTAAACATTTTATTAATGATGACCCCGCACCAAGTCGGTGTGCTGCCGAAGTAATCTACCAAGGTGTGAATCTCATCAAACGTGAAGTACAAAATGTAACATACATAGTTCTGGAGCAGTGTGGTGAAGCAATGTTCGCGGTACAGCGTGGAACGATCTTCAGCATCTTCAGCCAGGAAATCTCTCATGATCTCGAATAGCGCCGAGGTGTTATCTTCGTATAGCTGTAGCATCAGATCCACGTTGTTGATCATCTGCACCACTGCTTCCAATCCTTCCTCCGAAGGCATGTGCAGTGGGGACGACTTGCCCTCAATTACGCGTAACAGCTCCAGTGTGAGGTGTTTGCTGGCTTGGATGTCGTCAGGGTCAATCATGAGGTCATCTCTATATTGATCCGCATGTGCAATGTAGTGGTCGTGAAATGCTGCGAAATAATGCTCTAATGAGATGTTCGTTTGGGTATGGACTAAGCGCTGCTCATGGAATGAACAGGCATAGAGTGTGTCCTCGTTCACGGGATGGGCGTAGAGATAGAAAAAGAAGAAAAAGTCGCGTAACTGGTGCTGCTGTTCTTCGCTAATTCGAGACGTCGCACGACAGTGAGACAATTGAAAGAAGCTATAGCTTTTCATCCTATCATTCATGGCGGTGTAGTCATTCGTCGGGCGGATCGTAAGCGTGCTGTTGATCGTGAATAGTAGGTGATACAGGATGAGTTCATCATAGACATCAATCTGGTTGAACCTCTCGGCGAGTACCGGCTGCCAGTCTGGATTTACAACATAGCGGGCGTCTCGCGGCTGTAGATCGTATATCCAATTCGTAAAAGATTCCTCTGGTTCACGGATAAAAGATAACTCTGCACAATCATCCTCATCCAAACTATATTGGAAGGCTCCCACGGAGCAGGCTGAATTTCCTCTTTGCATTTAATCTTAAGGTATTCTTGAATGAATAACTGAATTAGTGGTTGTATCTCCATTGATGATATCCTCGGTTCTTATATGTATTTTACTGCTAGCGTGACAATAGGTTCTGGTAAACTTTGCGCATTCTGTTCGTTATTAGGAACGATAGCACTCTGATTGAGTTTGTTCAAGCCGTGCCACCTTGCTATTCCAAGATCATCTCAAGTTCATTGCGTCTGATATCAAGTCGTAATACTTTTGCCCTGTTGGGATTTCATGGAATCTGAGATGATGGGTTCACCAAAGGTTCGGGTTACGAACTTCCGACCTTCGGCCTTCAGGCTATTGCGATCCTTCCTTCTACCATCATATTGAGATAATAGGGTCGCAGCTCTCCTGAAGGATTTTATGTCAGAGAGGAGGCGTCCAGGCTATCACATTCCTTCCTTCTACCCCTAACCTTTCATGTTATTTAGGGATGTGGCTTTCCTGGACTCTTTAATCATGAACAATACAATCTATTTGCGCAGAGCAAACAAACTTATAATTGAATCGAGCGAAGGGTCGAAACAGCTATCTAAAACGGTACTGGCAACAGCCCTCAAAAATGTGGAAGCCCTTGGATACATCTTCTCCAATGAATTAATCCAAGCGGTAAAGCAATTGTCCAAAGGGCAATTTGAAGCAGTGTATACACAGCTTATTCGTGATTTGAAAGTCATGGTAGGTGCCCATGTGGCGTACAAACCAATGTATCCAGGGTTCCCCCTACAAGTGATGGAGGAGAATGAGGCAGATTTATATCTGCACGCCATCATCCATTATCTGACCCATGTAACGGCAGAGCATCTGGACCAATCATCGGTGAAGAGATCACCCTTCATGGAGAAGACAAAGCTGAACGTGATTGGTCTTGGTACCAAGCAAGCGTTCCAGACGCTAATTCGCCAGATGATCGAAGCCAAAGGTTCCATTTCGCAGACAGACAAGGAAGATATCGATACAGTGCTGGAACATGCAGATGCATGTGATGTGGATGCCATTCTACCTTCCGAAATTCCGTTCAAAGAAAATGTAGGCTTTGTGGTTGCTTCATTATTGAAGCATGAACAGGCGAATATGGAGCGAATCGGTCTGTACTTCAAAACGGCAAGCGATGTCCTCCGTCTGGCGGTTGCTTGGTCGGATGGGGATGTCAGCCTGGCGCTGGCTTCGCCATTCCGTAAATTCAAACGGCGTGAGAGACGTCTACTGCTCAGCTTGCTAGAGCAATGTGGCTCAATTACAGAGGATATGCTGCGGTACAAAGATCGCTGGATTCGCCTTGGCGAAATTCTGCATCCTTCGGAATATAAGCATCGGTATCCACGATGCCAAGAGGCTTTTGATATTTTGCGTAACAATAAACCGTATTCAACCTTTAACGGCAGTGTAGAGCTTGCTTTTCAATACCGGAATGTGTGGAGTCTCATCGACCTGTTATCACAGCGTCCGGGTGAATTCGCGAGAAGATTGGATCACTTGCTACGGATCACCGAAGATGATGTGTATGTACTGCTGGCATTCAGCGAGGTTGTATCGCAAGTATCCACGTCGGTGCTGTTGCAGGTGAAGCAACACTTCGCGCAGCGTAATGAACCGCAGCATCTGCGTGTCTTTTTCCCTAAAGGCAATGTGGCGAAAGCAGTCGCTATCCCGGATGAACTGCCTTATATCGATGAGGCGATATGCCGTGATGTTGTGCAATTATGCGAACAGGAACTGGTAACGCGGTTTGCTGCCCTTCCTCCACTGGGGAAGACGTATGTCGATCCAAGACTGCACCATTATCTGGTGCCCTTCTCCCAGAGGTCGGCGAGCAAGGCATTGCATACGATTGTGCGCGGAAGTCGTGTGCCAATGGCAGAGGGAGATACGATTCGTTTCTTCAACTGGTGGAGAGAAGGGAACGTGAATGGTCAATCGACAGGGCGTGTGGATATTGATTTGTCTGCCGTCATGTATGATAAGAACTGGAACTATGTCGAGCACATTTCCTACACTAACCTTCGGTCTTCCAAGTATAAGGCTGTCCATAGCGGGGATATTGTTGCAGCACCACAAGGTGCATGTGAGTTTATTGATCTGCACATCCCGTCGATTGTGAACTATGGTGGACGATATGTGGTCGCTACGATGCTATCCTTTACCAGTCATCCCTACTGCGATTTGCCGGAATGTTTTGTAGGTTGGATGATGCGGAAGAAGCCTGGTTCAGGTGAAGTCTTTGAACCGTCTACCGTATCTAACAAAATTGATGTCACCGCAGATACGCAAATTGCGATTCCTGTCATTATGGATCTGGTAGAGCGTACCGTGATCTGGACAGATCTGGCCCTGACCCGACATCCAGAGCTGTATAACAATGTGGAAGGTAACCAGAGAGGCATGGTATTGATGGGCAAAGCCATGACGACGCTGCGCAAACCAGCTCTGCATGACCTGTTCCTGCTCCATGCGAAGGCGCGCGGTGAGTTGGTGGATACGATGGATCAGGCAGATACGATCTATTCGGTAGAGCAGGGGGTTACTCCTTATGATATCGAGCAGATTATGGCGGAGTATCTGACTTAACTTATTTAATTTCTTCAGGGCTGTCCTTATAAGTCATACATATGACGAGGGGCAGCTTCTTTTTTTATGAGATTTTTAAAGGATAGATGCAGCATTTTCATTGCAATTTTATGTAATATAACGGTATTATTTTGTTGTAATTGTAAAATTACTGAATGCAAATGAGTGGTATAAGGAGGAGGTGGAAGATCAAGCATTACATGAATTGGCGGATCTACTCAATATGCAAACACATACTCACACACAAACACATACACATCACATGCCAGTCATTATGGACATGCTCACATAAGCTATTTCAAAATGAGACGGGAGAGCAAGTTTCAATACAATATAATGTAAGCGCTTTATAATTAGGCTCGAGGAGGGATTTACTTATGGCAAAACGCTTCGTGAGAAAGTCGCTTGGCTTGTTTTTAATTCTCGCTTTAATCGTTACGGCTAGTATATATCCAGCATCTACCGGACAGGCGGCTACGATATATGTGAATGATACTGGCTCCAGAATTGAAGTGAATACGGGTTCCGGATTAGTCTACGTGGTGAACAAAACCAATGGGGACATCATATCAGCCAAAATGAACGGTACGGAGCTCAACAGCAACAGAGGATCGCATATCGGTTCGGGTCTAGGCTCCTCCGTCAATGTCACTTGGAATACCTCTCCTTCAGGATCAACGGTGTTAATCACGGTGTCTACAAGCACCCTAACGCACTATTATGCTTCGCGTGGTGGAGAGAACATTATTTACATGGCAACGCATACCACGGCTCAACCTTCCATTGGGGAATTACGTTACATTTTTCGCGGTAATGGCAGTGTCTTGACAGGAGTTCCTGAGCATTCAAATAATCGAGGCAACACAGGAGCTATTGAGAGTCAGGATGTATTTGGTTTCGCGAATGGTCGAAGTGCCTCTAAATATTATGGTAATGATCAGGCCAAAGATTTATCTGTGCGCGGCGTTACAGGCAATGGTGTTGGTGTATTTATGGCCTACGGCAATCGAGAAAAGAGCTCTGGTGGTCCATTCTTCCGTGATATCCAGTTTCAAAGTGGGACAGAAACAGAAGTGTATAACTATATGAATTCCGGACATGCACAGACGGAAGGCTGGCGAGTTGGTCTGCATGGACCATACGCTTTGATTTTCACAACTGGTGGTACGCCAAGTGTTCCTGATTTCAACTGGATGTCTGGCTTGAATCTGCAGGGCTGGGTATCGAGTCGAGGAAATGTGGTGCTGAATGGTCTGTCGGGAATGGATATGGGTTATGCATACACCATCGGGTTCGCCAACAGCAATGCCCAGTATTGGGTGGGGACATCTGCAAGTGGGGCAGCTGCCAAATATGGCATGATTCCAGGAACATATACCATGACAGCCTACAAGGGAGAACTGGCTGTATATGAGGAAACGGTTACGATCACAGCAGGACAAACGACGACTCTGAATACACGTACCATTAACAATGATCCGAGTAAAGCCTCCAGCATCTGGCGGATTGGTAACTGGGATGGTACACCACGGGAGTTCCTTAATGGACAGACAATTCCAATCCGTCACCCTTCCGATAGTCGCAATCCTAGCTGGGGACCGGTTACCTACGCTACGGGGAGTGCAACCAATCGATTCCCGGCAATTCAGTTCCGTGGCGAAAACTCTCCGACTGCAATTACGTTTAACTTGAATGCATCTCAAGCCGCCACTTCTCATATGCTGAACATTGGTATTACCGCGGCATACAATAATGGCCGACCAAGTATTACGGTTAACGGGCACACGTTATCCAACCCTGCCGCATCCTCACAGCCTAACTCTCGCAGTTTCACCATTGGTACCTATCGTGGAAACAACACAACGTTCAGCTGGAATGTTCCAGCATCTTACTTCGTCAATGGCTCC
Organism: Paenibacillus sp. DCT19; assembly: GCF_003268635.1. NCBI lineage: Bacteria > Bacillati > Bacillota > Bacilli > Caryophanales > Paenibacillaceae > Paenibacillus > Paenibacillus sp. DCT19. The sequence goes on along the minus strand of NZ_CP029639.1, from coordinate 6,524,219 downwards.
AATACGATCACGATTACACCGATTAGTGGTTCCAGTGACTTGGGTAACTGGTTAAGTGCGGGTTGGGTCTATGACTGTGTTGAGTTGCTGAATTAAGTCAAAAGCTCAATGTACTGGAAGGTATAAAGGGGTAGCCTACGGTGGTTTTCATAACCGGATGTAGGTTACCCTATTTATCCTTGTTTTCCTAATGGAACGACAGACTCAGGTGTGGAAGCGCAAAGTACATTGCACTGAACCAGAATTACGTAAAATATAATCAGCGAATTAGTTCGATGACTTTAGCTATATTTTCGTTTAAGGATGACATGGTCGTCTCATAGTCTGTTTTAATAATGAAATTCTCGGGATAACTCGTAATATTGTATAAGGTTGTACTTTCGGAAGAGCCGGAAGCGATCTGATTGGTGATCTCCTCTAATAATGCATGAACTTCGTTCCAATTGGCATGGAAGTCTGCATCGTCCTGTTCAACATCGAAGTAGTCCCTTAACTCGTAGACCATCAGGTACAGATTCTGATTTGTATCCATAATGCGCTGTACTTCGTCCGTATACTCACCATGGTTCATTTTCTGTATGATCGACTCTAGATACGTATAATGGTCTGCGCTCATGCCAGATATGAAGCCATCGGAGAAAAATTGAGCTTCATTTCGTGTATTTGCATTGTTCAGGTTCACCAAAAACTGGTATATAACTTGAACACGACTGGAATAATCCGAGTATATGTTCATTTTAGTTTCGTAGATCGGTTGGAGGGTTTCATCCTTTTGTTCTGTGTTGTTTTGATTAAATACATAGAATTGGATTACGTTAGAAACGAGTACTGCAGCAACAATGATGAAGATGTACTTTATTGCATTCTTTTTTCTCAATGGTCGTTCTCCTTACACAAATATTTACATGCTTAAAGATACAACGCATCCAAGGATTAAAAGTTATGATGTTTCTACAGAATGTATCGCACTCCATTAACTAACCATATCAGATCGAGCCTACAGAATGGTGCAAGTAAAGTCGGATGTGAACAGAGAGGTTTTGTTATGCTTCCAATAACGAGGGAGGGATGATGATATGGAATCGCTAACGCGCTTAAATGAAGCTCTGAATTACGTTGAAGAGAACCTGCTGCACACTGTCGATATGAAAGAGGTTGCCCGGATCGCCTGTTGCTCGGAGTATCATTTTACACGGATGTTCTCTTTTCTTAGCGGTGTCACATTCTCAGAATATATTCGGCGTCGGCGACTAACGTTAGCAGCGATGGAGCTGAGTCGAAACGATAGCAAGATCATTGATATTGCACTAAAATACGGCTACACTTCGCCAGACGCATTCACTCGGGCTTTTCAAAGCATACATGGTGTTACGCCTTCTGAAGTACGAGAGCATAGTCCATCACTCAAAGCCTTCCCGCGGATGACATTTCAGTTAACCATTCAAGGAGGAAGCGAAATGAACTACCGTATTGAGGAAAAAGAAGCGTTTCAAATTGTCGGTATTAGTGAGCGGGTACCGATCATATTCCATGGTGTGAATCCGCACATTGCTGCGATGGTTCAGCGACTTACGCCGGAGTTAATTGGTACCATTAAAGGCTTATCGAATGTAGAACCCCATGGAATAATCAGTGCTTCGATTCATTTCAGTGAGGATCGGATGCAGGAGCAGGGAGAACTAGATCACTATATCGGTGCAGCCACAACACAAGAGGCACCAGAGGGTTTGGCACAATTGGAGGTACCTGCTTCGACTTGGGCGGTATTTACCGCTGTTGGTCCATTCCCAAGCACACTTCAGGAGATTTGGGGACGGATCTATACAGAGTGGTTCCCTTCATCGGATTATGAGCTGAGTGAAGGGCCAGAAATACTTTGGAATGAGCATAAGGATACCACTGATCCGCACTATAGGAGTGAGATTTGGATACCTGTGCAGAAGAGATGAGATCGTTAGTTGCCCAATGTGTACATTAGCAGGAGAAGGTGTTCCATGTGTAGAATGGGTGTGAGATTCGTTTATATGTTGGCTGACTGACGTTGATCGCGCAAAACCAATCTAGGTCGTGTCTGAAAACTACAAAAGACGCAGATGTTGAGACACGTTCTACACAGGAGGCACCTGAATCGATGAAGAATAGTGGTTTCTATAAACTTAAGTTTCTAGTGACACCAGAAGAAATGAGAAGCACATTGGAACTCTTTCAACAAAAGGAATGTCGGTTTACTCTTTCGAACTATGCTGCGACCACGCATGATCTAGATCAAGTGTGCGAAGCTTATGAAACATATTATCAGTATTTCACAGCACAAGAGAAGCCGAACTACCACCCTCATTGGGTGTATTCTGTTGCGTGTAATCTGGATCAACGAATCTCTGGATTTTTTATGAAAAATGAAGGACATAGCTTCCCAGTTCAAGAACAGTGGGCAGAGGATGAATTCCCTTATATCTTGCTCTCATTGCCAAAGGGTTTCCAAGTTAATCTTCAGGACGAACGGGGAAACTATTATATTTATGAAGATATTCGGGAGCATCTGCCGTTAACATATGCGTTATTTGAAGAGGCTTCACAATCAATCAAAAAAATGACCAAGCCACTTCGGTTCAAGGTATACGCGGGGTATCATCAGATGCATTACAGGAGCAGAAGCCTCCGGTACGGATTAGCCCAAGTGCAGCTCAAGAGATGAGCACCTCCTGGTTATTTGAGAAATATGGAATATCCATGAGCGTGAAGTGAGCTATAGCGCGATGTGGAGCATATTCAAGGAAGGATGAGATTCTAGTGAAACAGGTAAGGCTTCTTATTTAAAATCAATCAACACTACACGGTTACTTACACGCGGGACAAGGGTTCAACTGAGGGGAAGTTATCAACTATTAAGAAGTCGGAGTCGGAATAATTCAATGTCACAGGTTCATGTACCAAGATCAGAAATGGGGGGATTAAATGGAAGCCCTGAATCTTCAACTAGATGAAGCATACATCTCATCATTACATATATCGCAAGAACAACTAGAAATAGTAATTCAACGATGGGATCTGACCAGAATGAGCATAATGATTGCTCACTACACCAGGTTATACGAGTATAATTCATTAGGCAGAGAGATCAATACCGTTAATGTACTTCGTGAATCAGAACTGCTTGAGATTGAAAAAAGAGAATTAAAGGAAATGGATCATGATCCAGAAGAATACATGAATCTAGTCCACCTCCAGTTCATCGGTTTTAGCGATCTTCCTCTATTAGATATTATTGTCGATCCATCAAGAGTGAAGGTAGATCAGATAATGCAGACGAGAATTTAAAATGGGGGTCATAGGATGTTCAATATGGATTTCGACATTCGACAGATCCGAGATTACTATGACACACAGCTACAAGAATATGATTACAACCAATTATTGAGTTTAGGTGTGAGTCGTCATAATGCCGATTTTATGATTGAGGTTGGTATACCTGCACAACTAGACATTTTTGTGTTTTATAAAATAGTCCATTTTCAGAAATGTACTCTTGGTGGTGAGTCTTTTATCCAAATAGGTCATTATAGTTTTAGTCAGTATGGGCTATACCTTAAAGAAGGTAGTAGTGCACTGTACGCAAGCTCTTCCTTCCACGAGCCTCATGTATATAAGCTGAACCAAGATATGAAGTCATTCTTCTTATTTTATCTCGTGAGGAACGAAGTAGCGATGCAAATGAGGCAGGAAGGCAAATATACTACATATATCTATGCTGATGAGTTACGTAAAATATATGAAGAACTTGATCCAATTGCGATGAACAATGTTGAAGGGTATTGGTCGCATCTAATCGAGGATTACGAAACTGGCTTATGAGTTCCGGCCTAACTGGAGACGAGCATCTGGAAAGTGGTATAATTTTCAACAAGTTGTTTAACGTGAATGAACGGGGAGGATAACCATGAGAGACGATCTGTTGGTTCAATTGGAAGAGTGGCATGAAGAGGATGAATTTCAGAGCATCGTAGATGCAGTTCAAGCAATTCCTGCGGAAGAAAGAAATTACGAACTGGTTAACCATTTGGGGAGAGCGCTGAATAATCTGGAGCGTTATGAAGAGGCAGTTGAACAATTCCTTACGGTTGCCGAAGAGGGCAAAGACGATGCACTGTGGCATTACCGGATTGGTCTAGCCTACTACTATCTAGAGCAATATGATCGTGCAGAGGAAGCTTTTGAGAGATCGGATGAACTGGAACCTGGGGATGAGGATACCCTGGAATTTCTGGAGTGGATTCGAAACAATGACAGCGATGAATCCGATGAGGAGACAGAAGCTGAAGAAGATTCTGAATCTGATCATGAGTCTGAACTTGAGTCGGAGTCTGTAGAAGAGATTACGACTTCTGCGCCTACAGTTCCAACAGTTCGGCTTAATGAAAACTTCGATCCGACCCACTTCTGGAATGATAGCAAGCAGGCTTTGGAGCAATATGTATCTAATCCGCCAAGTGAAGGGCTTATCGCTTCCGTTGAAGAAGAACTGGTATTCAGACTACCGGAGTCCTATGTTGAGATGATGAAGAACCACAACGGAGGTATACCGAACAATCGGTATTTCCCTATCGGTGCAACAGATTCAGGTGTGGAAGAGTACATCGAGTTGAAGGGGATCTTGGGAATTGGTCGTGAGAAACCAAGTTCATTGTGCGGTTCGGCGGGAAGCTGGGCTTTGATTGAGCAGGGCGGTTATCCGGAATTTGGAGTGGTGCTTAGTGAGTGTGCCTCTAAGTCCGGAGTGGTCATGCTGGATTATCGTTCAGCTGGAAATGACGCAGAGCCCGAGGTCGTTCATGTGGACAAGGACAACCAGTATAAGGTGACGACGCTTGCGCCAAACTTCGAGACATTTGTTCAGGGGCTTGTGCATCGAGAGGTGTAGAGATAACCTGAGGGAAGATCGGATGGTAGCGCAAGACTACATTTCCGTATTGTTGGGACAAGGTTCGTCTGAAAAAGGAATTAAGTAGCATGGTGTAAAAGAGGATCGGGGCAAGCACCTATAGATTCATGGGTACAGTGAAGTACGGAATAAAGAGCTTAAACAAGCCGTAGCAGGAGCGAGTGCTCCCTCTACGGCTTATTGTTGTCTTATCTACGCTCGGCTTGGCGGACTTATGCCGGGTAACCGCCTCCAGGTGGCGGCCATGCACCGTAGAAACGACGTAACAGTACAATCTCTCCTAGATGATAGGAGTTGTGAGATGCAATGTTGCGCAGTAGTCCAGCGATCGTTTCACCTGGGAAATACGGCAATGTGCCATCCAGTTGAGCCGTCTTCGCAATCGTTACCGCCTGGTCAATACCCGCTAGAAAAGCCTGAATATCTGCTGTCCACGTTGCTTCATCCTGCGGGCCGGTCTCTTCAGGCCAGCTCTCCATCACATGGGCAGGAAGCTGTGGCTTCCGACCCTCGATATGTGCCAACATGAATTGTTGCCAGTAGTGCATATGTTTAACGAGCTGATAGATCGTGTACGGCATATGTTCATGGACACGCCCGGCGAGCTCCACGCTGATGTCGGGTAGAGCGCGAGCAATGGGTAGATGCCCACGTTCTCCAACGAGTGATTGTACCAAAGCTTGTCCAAACGATTGATTTGCATCCGACATGCGGATTTCATCTCCTCTAATTCTCTAATTAAGTTTATGGCTTTAACAATAGTATACAATTAAATTTTGCAAAATAAAAATACTGAACAATAGCCCCTCCATTCCCAGTGATCCAGAGTAATCTGTGGTGAAGGAAATGGATACGATTAGTATGAGTCTAAATTAAACATGTCATGCCACACAAACGATGGGAGGAATAGACGAGTTCATTGTTTAAAATGACCTACTTTAAGCCTAAATCTATAGTTCGCAATGTGAAACCTGTCACGTACTTTTCGACCCTTTTGCGATATAGTGAGTGGTTAATGGAGGGGTTATATTGGCTATGGCTATGATCATTTCGAATGAAGCACTTACTCCACAAATCTATGTGATGAAAGTACAGGGGGACTACAACGGGAAGATGGGACAGTTCTACATGCTACGTAGTGGAATGAGCTACCCATTGCTACCTAGACCCATTAGCATTTATGACATTGGGGAACATGACATTTCTTTCTTGTACCGCGTCGTTGGGGAAGGAACACAGCAGTTATCCAAGCTATTGCCTGGTCAGGAGATCCTACTGGAGGGTCCGTTTGGGAATGGTTTCCCACAGGTCGAGGGGAGCTTGTCTCTCATTGGAGGTGGTATGGGCACAGCTCCATTACTACTGGCTGCCAAGCGTTACCCTCATGCTCATGTATATCTGGGATTTGCGGAGCAATCCTTCGGTGTTGAGGCATTTCAGGCTGTGGCTGCTTCTGTGCAAGTGAAGATAGGCGGGAGTATTGTGGAGCTGGTTAATCCAGCGCATTACAAGTATATGTTCTCCTGTGGCCCGACTCCCATGCTTCAGGCTCTTGCGCTGCAAACAGTAGGGACGTCTTCTCGTTTATACATTTCTACGGAACGGCATATGGCTTGTGGTATTGGTGCATGTTTGGGTTGTACGATTCGCACCCGCACAGGTAATCGTAGGGTCTGTAAGGAAGGGCCTGTATTTCCCGTTGAGGAGGTGGAGTTCGATGATCTCCATGGCATGTAATATTGCAGGTGTGTCTATGAAAAATCCGATCATTATGGCTTCGGGCACGTATGGATTTGGACGTGAATATAAGGAATATGTAGCGCCTACCTTATTGGGTGGCATCGTTGGCAAGGGCTTAACCTTACATCCCAAGGATGGTAATCAGGGTGTGAGAATCAATGAAACGGCGTCGGGCTTACTTAATAGTGTAGGTCTGGAGAATCCGGGGGTCGTTGCCTTTCTGAAGGAAGAACTGGATGAGATGACTCGTTGGGATACGGCAGTAATTGCGAATATAGGCGGGGCCAATCTGGAGGAATATGTGCAGGCTGTTGCCCTGATTACGGAGAATGCACAGAAACGGCGTACTATGAATCGCAGGGGAGTCGATATGCTGGAGCTGAACATCTCTTGTCCCAATGTGAAGCAGGGAGGCATGCAATTCGGCGTTCAGACGGAAATGGCGCGGGACGTGGTGCGACAGGTGCGTAACGTAACAACTCTCCCGCTAGTCGTTAAGCTGTCTCCCAATGCAGAGAATATTACAGAGATGGCGGTCATGTGTGAGAAGGAAGGTGCAGATGGCGTATCTCTAATTAACACCTTTTCAGCGATGAAAATTGATATCCGTCGTCGGCGTAGTGTGTTTGAGAATACGTATGCAGGTCTCTCTGGGCCTGCGATCAAGCCGATTGCTTTACGAATGGTACATCAAGTGGCACAGGCGGTATCCATCCCGGTGATTGGCATTGGCGGCATCAGTTCGGTCGAGGATATTATTGAGTTCACGATGGCCGGTGCGGCAGCCATTCAGATTGGAACCTATAATTTCGTTCAGTTGCGAGCAGGAGCGGAATTGGTAGAGGGTCTTGAAGAGTGGATGCAGCGGGAAAAGGTAAATTCGTTGGATGAGATCCGCGGAATCATATAAGGGAGGAAGAGGTGCTACCTTCATTTATATCATATAAACGTGAAGCTGTTGTTGGTAGGCATACCGAGGACAGCTTGTTTGGCGTGGCTTCATCAGGCTGGATAGCTTATCATTTGATCAATATTGTTGCAGATTTATAGACCCTGACCTATAGTGAATAGTAACAATTGTAATCGTTAAAAAATGAAATAGTAGATTGAATATGAAAAAGAGAACTGTAAAATTCTGTGTTATTCTAATGTGTTTCAAGACTTCGGAGTCAAGGAGGAAGCTCCTGTGAAGGTGATATTGGTTGATGATGAACAGCTAGCGTTAATCGGTCTCAAAAAATTGCTGGAGAAAGAAGTAAGTGATATTGAAATCGTTGCTACGTATATGAATCCGACTGATGCTATGGCAGGTATTACGTTGCATCACCCTGATGTTGTATTTTTGGATGTCCACATGCCAGAGCTGGATGGTATGGCTCTGGGAAGACAGATTCAGGAGGCAACACCTGATATTGAAATTATATTCGTAACCAGCCACGACCAATATGCAGTACATGCATTTGAGTTACAGGCGCTGGACTACGTAATGAAGCCTATCTCCATAAAACGATTGAAGCAGACGGTAATTCGTGTACAGGATAAACTGAGCATGAAACAGAAGGGTTCGCCAGAGGATACAAAAGTACCGTTTATTTATTGTTTTAATCAAATTCGGTTTAAGCTGCCTAACCAGGAAATCCAGATTGCCAAATGGCGTACAAGCAAAGCGCAGGAGTTGTTTGCTTATTTGTTGCATCATCGAAACCAGATGGTTCATCGCAGTGTGTTGCTTGAGATGCTGTGGCCCGAACTGGAAGAGGATAAAACGGTACATCAGCTATACACCGCCATGTATCATGTCCGCCAAACGTTGAAATCCTACGGTATGGACATGATTACAATTCAGAGCGGAAGCCTAGAGGCTGGCTATAAACTTGAACTGGGAGGAGCCCAGTTGGATAGCGAGCAGTGGGAACGTGAGATCAGAACATGGAAAGGTGTCGACTTAGGTACAGTTGATGCCTATGAGAAGGTGCTACATATGTACACAGGCACTTACCTCGGCAATTACGAATACATGTGGGCTGAACCAGAACGGGAAAGCCTTCGTTACTTGTGGCTGTACCATATGAAACAACTTAGCTTGTTTTATCAACAGCAGGGTCTGGTTGAGAAGTTAATTGAACATACGCAGCGTATCCAGCGGATGTTACCGGATGAAGAAGAAAGTTATTTTACCCTTATGAAGTTATATGCTGAGATGGACAACGAACTAGGTGTGGAGGAGCAGTATCGACTCTTAAAGACTAGAATGGAGCAAGATCTGGAGATACCTGTTAGAGAGAATATCAGCAAATGGTACCAGGACTGGAGCATGGGTTTAAAATAACTCAGTTGATCGAATCAGACAGTCTTGCAGAATGAATGAGTGCATCATTCTAGAGGGATGAAATGAACTTCATGTATATATTGTGTATAGGTCGATCCTATATAATTGAATTTTGATTTCATGTGTTTGCAAGATCAATCAGCCCTATCCGTAGGTAGGTGTATCAGCAGAAGTTAAAATTCTAAAATTCTGTTAGAAAGGGATCGATCCTTTTGTCGAGTCACTCTCATCATGCAAAACGCAAAGCTTTATAAGCAGAACATAGTAAAAAACACCATAATTATTTTGACCACATTCGCTTTGTTATTTGGTATGCGTTGGTACTGGTCGTATCAGATGTTCCCTGTTTTACATAACTATACCCCTATTAATGGTGTATTGGATCTACGAGACATCAACTTGGATAATGAGCCTCTTACCTCGCTGAGCGGAGAGTGGAGTTTTTACCCAGATCAGCTTCTTACTCTATCTGAGATAGAATCCGGAAGTTATAATATGACACCCCTGCAAGTCCCTGCAGATTGGAGTACAGCGTGGGGGGACTCTTCACAGAATTCCTATGGATATGGTACCTATCACCTTCAAATATTAATTAATCCAATAGATCAGCCTGTAGCTTTTTGGTTCAAAGAGCTCCAGGCTTCATTTGAGGTAGAGGTCAATGGAGAGAAGTTAGGTGGGCAGGGCAAAGTCGCCAAGTCCGCTGAAGAGTATGAACCCTATAAAATATCCTCTAGCCCCTCCTATACTGCTAGAAATATTACAAAGATTGACCTTGTACTGCGTATTGCTAACTTTGACAGTCCTTACGATGGAGGGATTCTGCTTCCTGCCTATTTCGGATCCCAGAATGCGTTGGATTACTCGCGTTGGTATTCCATCGGTTTTCAAATCTTTATTTTCTTAGTATTGATGCTTCACGGGGCTTATGCAGGAATTTTATATTTGATTAATTCACGCGAGCGGGCATTATTATATGCTATGTTTCTGGTCATCTCCGTCAGTGTAGCCATTTTATGCAACCGAGACAATATTATCGCACTCTGGCTACCGATTAACTACACATGGCTGTTAAAAATTCAGCTTGTCGCTTTATTATCACAAAGTATCCTAATCATTTTACTATTTCAGAGTTTCCTTAGTAGAAGCGCTTCAGGTCTATGGACACGAATATACATCGCAATGTTACTTATAGCCATAGTTACAATACTTGCAGTGCCAGTTTCATATGTATATGAAATCATTGAATATTTTGTGTTCGATGGTCTATATTATGCTGCCTTTCTATGGTTTATCACAATCGCTATTAAGATGGTGAGTAAACAAAAGAATGATCGTGATATCATTTTTCTCTTAATTTCAGCGGCGTGTATCGTTACGAACTTATTGTGGAGTTTTGCTGAGACATCCTATGACATAACAACGGTTTATTATCCTTTTGATCTTATCATGGCTCTTACCGGATTTTCGACATACTGGTTTCAGAAATATTTCCGCAATGTGAGTTTAAACGTAAAATTAAATGAAGAACTATTGAAAGCAGATCAACTCAAGGATCAGTTCCTAGCTAATACTTCTCATGAGCTAAGAACGCCTCTGAATGGCATCATGAACATCGCTCATCATATTGTATCAAAAGAAAAAGATCGGTTGTCTGCTGACAGTGTGCAAGATATGAATCTCCTCATAACAATTAGTCGCCGCATGTCACATCTTATTGGAGACTTGCTGGATGTTGTTCAACTTAAGGAACATCAAATTACATTGCAAACCGAGCCGCTAAAACTTCAGTCTGTTGTGCCTGGAGTTGTGGCGATGATGAAATTCATGATTGAGAGCAAAGCGATTACCTTGCATAACAATATTCCAGACTCGTTACCTATGGTTATGGCAGACGAAAAGCGACTGGTGCAAATAATTTATAATTTAGTTCACAATGCGATTAAATTTACAGACGGGGGTACGGTAACACTATCTGCCGAAGTACGCGAGAGAAAAGTTTTCATTCATGTTTCGGACACGGGAATTGGTATGGACAAGGAGACACTTTCTCGAATATTCATTCAATATGAGCAAGGAGCGGCAGGTGTAATCAATGAGCAAGGTATTGGGCTTGGCTTGAGTATTTGCCAAAAACTTGTTGAGTTGCATGGTGGTAGCTTGGATGTTCTCTCGGAACCTTCAATAGGCTCCACATTTACATTCAGTCTTCAACTTGCGGACATGGGTGCTAATGTGAAATTACCAGAGGCACCCCTGAATAATCAGCAAGATGGTGGGCAGGAACTAGAACTGCCTCCCGATGAAGAGTTATCTCTCGCATCCAAGCATCATCTGGAAACGAATTTGTTGGGGGAATTAAATAAAAGTGTGTGGGAGACCAGCGGTACTGCTGGCATCAGCCCATTATTAAAGGAGAGCCCAGTTCATATTTTGGTCGTCGATGACGATCCTATTAACCTGAAGGTGCTGGTCAGTATCTTATCCTCTGAATCCTACACAGTAACTACAACGAATTCTGGTCGTGAAGCGCTAGAGTTATTAGGTACGCGCCAATGGGATCTGTTAGTTTCAGATGTAATGATGCCACAGATGTCGGGATACGAACTGACTCAAAAGGTACGTGAGCGCTATTCTGTTTCAGAGTTACCCATTTTATTATTGACGGCTCGCAGCCAACCCTCGGATATTTATACTGGCTTCTTATCTGGCGCCAACGATTATGTGACTAAGCCAGTCGATGCCTTAGAGTTGAAGTATCGAATTAAAGTATTAACTGATTTGAAGCAGTCCATTAATGAGCGATTGAGAATTGAAGCAGCCTATCTTCAGGCACAGATTCACCCCCACTTTTTGTTCAACTCATTGAATTCACTTATTGTTCTAAGTATGGTTGACATTGATAAAATGTTTGAGTTTGGGGCGGCCTTAACTTCTTTTCTCCAGATCAGTTTTAATTATCTTAATACCGGAGAAAAGGTCGAACTTCATCATGAGTTGGAACTGGTTAAATCGTATTTATATATTGAACAAGAACGTTTTGGAGAACGGTTGTCCGTTATATGGAACATAGACCTCGATCTAAAGGTAATGTTACCTCCGCTTTCCATCCAACCTTTGGTAGAGAATGCAGTCCGACATGGACTGCTTAGCAGAGTTGCAGGTGGAACACTTACCTTAAATATTACCCTGCAGGAGCAGCGTAAAGAGGTACTGATTGAGGTTCGCGACAACGGTATTGGTATGGAGCCCCAGACGGTTACACAGTTACTGAACGATTCAATGCAAGATAAGCGAGGCATCGGAATAATTAATACCAATCGCAGACTAATGCAACTCTATAATAAGGGATTGAGCATTCGTAGCAAACTAGGAGAAGGTACATCTGTTTCGTTCGTCATCCCATATGAGGATCAATCGAACACGTGACCAATGTACCATGAATTGAATTAGTCCCTTTCACGAGACGGTTTATCGCCTAGATAGATCCCTCCTATACTTTTGGTGTAGGGATCTATTTGGGTGTTTTTTTATCTAAGGTGAGATGATATTCGTGATGGTAAGAGTAACGGATCTGTTTTAATTGCCGTATTTTAATTATTTCTAATCAAGGCTCCATATGTTAGTATATTTAACATCAGAAGCGCGGAGTGTAACGATAAGCGCTAATCGTTGTAATAGTAGGTGGAGAGATCGATGCGTAACTGGGTCAAAAATGAAAACGTGCAGATGACGGCTATCGCCTTGGCTACAGCTATTGGCGCACAGTTCAAGATTAATCCTTTTCGGGAAGACTATTTTCGCATCGGTCTGGGTGTCAGCATTCTTCTATTTTTGCTGATGATTATGCCCCACTTATCTTATGTGAAGACAGGAATTCTGACAGGTATCGCTAATCTGATCTTTCAATCTGTGGATCTGCTGAGCCATGTCAGTACGATGCCGATCTTAGAAAGTATGCGCGACAATATAGGTGCAGGTATGTACTACGTCGTATTCGCTTATGGCTTGAGTAGGATTAAACATCGATTTCATGAATTCCAGCCACTGGTTCTTGGTGGAATGATTACGATTATAGACTTCTCCTCCAATCTGACGGAGCTTCTGCTGCGCGGCATATTTAATGGCACGAACATTTTCTATCTGAAAGAATGGTTGTATCTGTTGATTGTTGGAGCTCTGCGAAGCTACTTCGTTATTGGGTTATATAACAGCTTCGCGGTAAGGCAGATGCGGCTTCTTCATGCTGAACAGGAGAAGCGGATGGAACAGATGATGAGTGTGAACTCAGGGTTATATGGTGAAGTCTTTTATCTGAAGAAGTCGATGAATACCATCGAAGGTATTACGGCGGATAGTTATGAGCTGTATCGGGATCTGAGAGAACATGAGATGAATGAATATAGTCAACGGACACTGGGCATCGCACAGCAGATCCATGAGGTGAAGAAGGATTCTCAGCGTATTCTGGCAGGTCTGCTCAAGGTGTATGATAGTGAAAAGGCAGTTCATCTTCAATTATCCGAAATGCTGCACTTCGCTGCCAAGGGCAATCGGAAATATGCGGAGATGTTGAATAAACAGATTACGCTTGAGAAGCATCAGCAATTCGATTGTGAGTCTCCATATTGTATTCCTCTACTCACCGTGATGAACAATCTGGTTGCAAATGCAGTAGAGGCGATTGAGACGCAAGGAACCATTCAGATTCATGTGTACGACCAGGAGATGGATGTGGTTTTTGAGGTTACGGACTCAGGCAAAGGAATCCCGGAATCGAAGCGACAGATTATTTTTGAACCAGGGTATACGACCAAATACAATGAGGTAGGGATTGCTGCAACAGGCATCGGTCTATCTCATGTGCGTGATATTGTTCAATCCTTGGAAGGTACGATTACGGTAGGCGTGCCGCAAGGTGGTACCGGCTCTAGATTTGTCGTGTGCATTCCCAAAGTGAGTTTGGTAAAGGAGGCCGGGGTCGATGACACTTTCTATCCTGATCGTAGATGATGATAGCGTAAGTAGAAGTATGTTACAGGATATTATAGATGAATGTGGAGCAGGTGAGCTTGTAGGTACGGCAGAGGGAGGCATTGAGGGGGAGCAGATGATTATGAATCTGAGACCCGATGTCGTGCTTATCGATCTACTGATGCCTGATCAGGATGGCATTGAGACCGTTGCAAGGCTCAAAACACTGGGATTCGCGGGCAAGTTCATTATGATCTCACAGGTAGATAATAAGGAAATGGTAGGTGCGGCTTACCAGCAAGGGATTGAGTTCTTCATTCATAAGCCCATTAATCGTGTGGAAGTGGAGCATGTGCTCAAAAGGGTGAATGAGCAGTGGAAGTACGAGCGTTATGTGCTTGAGATTCAGCAGTCCCTTACCAAATTCAACATTGTGGAGACTCCCCTATCGCGAAAGGACGCACTGTTCGTGATGTATCGAGAGCCATTCTGATGGACCTAGGTATTCTGGGTGAGAGTGGCAGCAAAGATGTTATCGCATTGATGGAATATGTCATCGAACAGAAGCAGGCTGAGGAGTGGCCTTCGCTCAAGGAAATGTACGAAGCTGTTGCACAGACCTATAAGCCGACAGCCAAAGAGGTGGAGAAAGAAAGCAAGGCTATGGAACAGCGCATCCGGCGAACCGTCAATGCAGCATTAACGAATATGGCTTCGATCGGTCTGACCGATTATAGCAATCACAAGTTTGAGCATTATGCACCGCTCTACTTTGACTTTCAGGATGTTCGGATGAAGATGCGGGCGATGGAAGAGGATCAGCCTGGTGATAAAGGCAAGGTCAATATTAAGAAGTTCCTGCATGTGTTCTACATGGAGACGGTGGAGAAATTAAGTGGCGGCTGAACCTGCTAAATAGCGGGTCGGTCGTTTTTTTGTGTTGGCTCATGTAGCTGTAGTAGTAACAAACTTGGTATAGTTGTCTGGGTATTTTTGGTATGATGAGCATATTGGCGCAAAACAAAATCCAAGAGAGGGATTGTGTGATGATGGAAAACAATAAGTTAAAGTACTATGCATTACCCGATGTTGCTCAGTTGAAGGTTCATGGGAGAACGACGGAGAGCAGGTCGCCGCTGACATTGTTTTGGACAGGTAGTGCAGTGGAGCTGAACGTGACAGGGACAGAGTTATGGATAGAGGTTGATTCCAAATATGATGTATGTGAACCATGGATCAGCGTTCTAATTAACGACGTAGTTGTAAGCCGCCAGATGTTGGTGCACGGAAGGTACTGGGTATGTATTTTCAGAGGAATGAACGAAAGCGTTACCAAAAATGTGCGAATCGTAAAAGACACCCAAGCCATGAGTGGGGATCCGGGATTCTCACTACAGATTCATGCGTTGAAATCGGACGGTGCATTCCAGTTGGTAGAGGATAGACCTTATAAGGTAGAATTCATCGGAGATAGCATTACATCAGGTGAAGGTGCTATTGGGGCTCAAGCCGAGGAAGATTGGATTCCGATGTGGTTCAGCGCGACTCAAAATTATACGGCGATGACGGCGGAGGCTCTTCACGCAGATTATCGCGTCATCTCTCAGAGCGGCTGGGGCGTGATGACGAGCTGGGACAACAATCCGGGCGCCAACATTCCACAGTATTATGATCAAGTGTGCGGTCTATTAACGGGGGAGATGAATGAAGCGCTGGGAGCACATAACCCGCATGACTTCATCGCATGGCAGCCGGATGTGGTGGTCGTGAATTTAGGCAGTAATGATGGCGGTGCCTTCCAGACACCAGAGTGGAAAGATCCCAACACGGGGGTCACGTATAAACAACGATTGAATGCCGATGGGACGTACCATGAGGAGGATGTAGCTAAGTTCGAGCAAGCAGCATACCAATTCTTGATTCAGTTGCGGAAAAATAACACCAAGGCACACATTGTCTGGGCGTATGGCATGCTTGGATTTCCGATGATGCCTGCTATATATCGCGCGGTAGATATCTATATGAAGGAAACGGGCGACCGAAATGTGTCGGTCATTCAATTGCCGAATACAACGAGTGAGACGGTAGGGGCTAGAACTCATCCAGGGATGTTATCCCATAAACGGGCAGCCGAAACCTTAACGGAGCATCTGAAAGGCATACTGCACCATTCCTAGAATACAGAACGAATTATGGCAAAGGAAAAGCGTTAGACACGAGGCCAGAGTTCTCTCACAAATGACACGAAACGAATGCAAAACAAGCCCGCGAACTACGCAGTGGGCTTGTTTTGCATTGCATTGATTTAGAATTTTGTATCCGCAGTAGATCGTGATCGTTAGTAAATTGGCGTAGTCATTCCATAATTTTAAACGCCTAAGCATGCATTAAGCCTGTGCATGTTCTGCCTCATAGCGGATCGCAATGATCTGCCCGAGCGTCTTGGTCTCGATGGTCTTCCACAGACTCGGCACCGTGCCTTTGGGGAATAACGGAATGCCTTCTCCTAGAATTTTCGGAATAATCGCCACTTCAATCTCATCCAGTAGATGCTGCTCTAGCACGGATTGAACCAGCTTCCCACCGCCAACAATCCATATATGACCTGTTGTAGAAGCCTTAAGTCGGGCGATTAACTGTTCCACCGGCTCATCTGTGAATTCAACGTGTGGAGCTGGCGGCTGCTTCGAACGGGACATGACATATGTTGGACGATCGGCATACATAAAATCTTTAGCTAGTGTGAGCACCACTTCATAAGTATCACGTCCCATGACAACGGAACCGATCTCTTGATAAAATGCTGCGTACCCATTGTCACCTCCATCTCCCTCCACATCCATCAGCCAATCTACAGAACCATCTGGTCTTGCGATATATCCATCCATACTCATTGCAACATACAAGATAACCTTAGTATTTGACATATGCATCGCTCCCTTCTTCTTAACATTATGATACACTCTAACTATGACAAAAGTTGACGTAATTAAAGGTGGGGAATTATGAATCATCGGAAACTTGCCATCATGAGATTAATGGATTCTAGGCGTAAATTTACGGCTCGCGAGCTGGCTGAGCGGTTCCAGGTATCTATTCGTACGATCCAACGTGACCTGGATGCGTTGCAGTCAATGGGCTTCCCTCTATATACGGAGGTAGGTGTACACGGAGGGTACCAGGTTTTACCGAATCGTTTGTTGCCACCCTCCAGCTTCATCAGAGCGAGGCGTTAGGTTTGTTTCTGATGCTTGAATATTTAGAGAAAGTACCGGATTTCCCTTATGGATCGGTGCGAGAACATCTGGCAGAGCAGTACTTTTCAAGTCTGCCGCAGGATGTACAGGATCTCGTGATGCGAATGAGAGAACATATTACTTTTCTTCAGCCACATTCATCGACGCACACTCAGCCTATGACAACTACAATGCTGGACGCAGCGGTGGAGAAGAGAGGTGTTACCTTCCAATATTCTTCCCGTAATGGACAGAAAACAGTAAAGGTCTTTCCAATCGGCATTTATTATGATCGCGGGTACTGGTATATGCCTGCACGGAATAAGGAGAGAGTGTTGCTGTACCGTGTAGATCGCATGAGTAATCTTGAGATTATGGATGAAACGGATGAATCTACCCCGAACCTGCATGATTGGCTGCGTGCGAAGGATGAACGGGAAAGTATTGAGGTCGTGCTACATTTTACGGATGCGGGGGCAAGGCAAGCTGCCTCGGATGTCGTATTTAAGTCTGTACAGGATAAGGTATGGAAGGGTGCGGTTCCCGTGGATGAGCTGCCATATACAGCGCGTGGGCTTCTGACCTATGGACCAGAAGTGAAGGTCGTGGCTCCAGTAGAATTGAAGCAAATGGTGCGAAGTATGCTGGAGAGTAGTCTGGAGCAATATCTGTAAAGAAGAACAGACGTACAGAAAAAAAGGACTACAGGTAGTCCCTGACTGTAAAGGTGTGAGGCTTATCTCCCTTATTACCCTGTGATTCTTCGACGTTGTGCACACCCCATTTGCAGATTTCCTCAAGGATGGGCATCAAGCTCTGGCCTCTACTCGTTAAGGAGTACTCTACCTTTGGCGGAGATTGGTCATATTCTACCCTTTGAATAACACCGTCACTTTCAAGATTACTCAATTGAGCGGTTAACACTTTGTATGTAATGCCTGAGACACGACGCTTGAGCTCTCCGTACCTAGTGATTCCGTGGAATGCGAGTTGGTACATAATTTTCATTTTCCACTTCCCGCCAATAATAGACAAGGTATAGTCAAACGGGGTTAGAACAACATCTTTCTTGATTGCTGTAGTTTCGTCCATATTGGTCGGACTCCTTTGAGAAGATTTATGGAATTTGTAAACCGAAATTCATTCTTATGAACAGGGAGAACAGCATCGTATTCGTTAGTAAAAAAACAACAATAATTCAGGCTCACTCCACTTTGATCAAACGAAGTGAGGTGAGCCTGAGGTTGCTCGAGACGCGAAGATGCAAATGGTTCAGGAATTATGAATCATGAATTAGAATTGACCCATATTCATTTTTCCTTTAATTACAGTCAAGCCGTAGGTGATTGAAGGAGCATACATATACAGATTTAACTGTTGCGGTGAGTAAGGGCCAACCTCTGTATGGAAGTTTCCATTTTGATCAAACTGAACGGTTACTTCCTCAATATGTTTGGAGATAGGTCCTTCTTGCACTTTAATGTTAATGCTCTGTCCTTTTAATTTAAGGAATTTGCCTTCTAGAACCAAGCTTCCATCACTACGATATTCAGCGAAGAAGCTCTGATCGGTATATGTGACTGGTTTGATGTACACTTCTTTTTTTGGCATTTTGGGAAGGGTTAATGGATCTGTTGGGATCGTGGGTCTTCCCTCTAATACACTTATTCTGTTGTGCAGATACTTAAGAATCTGGAGTGCTTCTGCCCGAGTCACTGTGTCGGAACCTTCGTAGCCGGAATATGACAACTCCGTTTTCCCGCGTACGTAGTCGTTTGCAAGTACATACTGAATTGCGTTAGATCCGGCAAAATGTTTACCATCTGCGGCAGACAGAATCTCCGCAATTTGCAGGCGTGTAATAGCCTTGTTCCTGGAGGCGGCCTTGTTGATCCCTGCAAGTGGGTAGTTACGATCCTTCGCAATCTGATAAGCTGCATCCACTAATGTCTTCTTAGGAGCTTGATAAGATTGAATATCGATACGGTAAGCTTTTAGGAGCATCATCCAGAACTCTGCTTCTGTTACGGTCGTATTCGGCTGGAGCAATCCATTGCTTGCTGGGCTTACAATATCTAACTTTAATCCCCACTCTAGAGCCTCCTGTAAAGGATGGCCTGTGGCATCAGTAGGTAACTTGGTTAGCGAACTGCTATAATTTCTCGTTTTCCACTTCGGATAGACTTTAACTTTTACTTGTGTTGTTTTACCTTCTAATGTGGCTTTCACAGTGTAATCGCCCGGTTGTATTGCGCTGATAATTCCAGCAGTAGACACCTTAAGGCCTTTGGCATTGCTGCTTATGTAGCTTAATCCTTCTGTTGCTTCATCAAAAGCATTATCATCATAGTGGCTTGTCCACCTCAACTGGAGCTGTTCACCCTGATTAAGAGTAACTTCTTCGGTAAAAGGTGTGATTGAAGTTAAGTTCGTTCCTTTTCCGGTCGTAAAAGACCATGTCTTGTTTTTAGAACCTGTTGCTTCACCTGTGGAGTAAGTGAGTGAAACGGTATATGTCTGATTACCTTTTAACACCGACTTTGGATAGATAAATAACGTTTTGCCATGTAACTGTTCATGATAAGGAAGTTCGTTTCCTCGGCTATCTTTGATGACAACTTGATGATTGATCATTTCGAGCTGAGCTGCTGCGGAAATAATATAACCCGAGAACGTTACGCCGAACTGCTTGAGCGGATTCGGGATTTCATTGCCATAGAATCCTACCGGTACATTGGTCTGTTGATCGTAAGGATATACAGCCATCGTTCCCTCTTCTTTGGTCATCCAAGGGCCTGCGAAATCTGCGACAGCCGTTCCATCGACCAGACCGAACCCAACTTCAACAAGGGTAGGATCAAGAACGATTTCCCGATGATATGCAGTATCTAGGAATCCTTGTAGAGCGGCTGAACTGCTCTTCTGCTTGAAATGCATAGCTTCGGAGTAAGCATAACCCTTTGGAGCGACATAGCCAGCTGCTTCAATCCGGTTCTTCATATTTTTTCCTGTAAACCCGGGCATACCTTCCACTTGTAGATGAGAGCTTAGGTCAGGTGCCTTGCTTTTGTTGGTGTTGTAATAAGTAGCATGAGACTCGGCAGCGCGTGTAATGAGTGGATTCAACTTGAGTGGAGGAACGCCGACCTTAGCGCGCACCGCATTAAGGAAATTTAACGCATCCAGTTGATCCTGGGTGTACCCGGCACTGTCGGCGCTGGCACGAGGCACAACATGGGTGCTAAATGCTCCGGCTAGTAGGCTAAAGAGAGCCAGAACTGTCGTGACATAAGCAATCTTGGTGATGAAGCGCCTACGCTTGGTTAAAGATGATTTTCTGTGAATAAACAAGATGTGACCTCCTTCAATTAGATTATGATAAAGTTCGACATAATATTTGTAAATCCTGCCATATGTACTACGCGACGCATCTGTTTGCTGTGTTATATGAGCTTTTGGTTACTATGCAAGCTAGATGAGTGTAAATGAATTATTCTGATGATTTGTTTTCACAATTTCCCTCATTTTGTCAGTACAATCATAAAGTTATTGATTATTGTTAACAAATGTAAATTACTATAAGTGATACAACATATTGTTAAAGGAGATGAGAATGGTGAATTTGAATAAGATGACAACAATCATTACCTTCATTTTACTCATCATGATGGTCATCTTTCGGAATAACGTAGCAGCCCTCATCTTCAGTGTGGTCATGATTGCGCTGATGGGGTACACCGCGTTCCGTGTAAGAACCAAATGGAATATAGGCACTGCCGTATGTCTAAGTGTGATCCTTGTGATCTGGAATGTGTACCTTGGCTTAGAAAATCCATAACAAAGAGACCCGCCTCCATAGCGAAGGCCGATCTCTCTAAACTACTTATACCAACTTGCCTCTATAGTAGTGATACTCGGAATTCACTTCAAAACCAACACTTCGATACAGGTTCAGAGCACGCTCATTCTCCGTAACAACGGACAGCCGAATATCGGTATAGCCTTGCTCCGTTAAGAGATTCGACAGAATGGTGAGCACAGCACGTCCCAGTTTCCGACCCTGATGAGCAGGCAAAATGCAGAAGTTATGAATAAATGCAGTCGTGGCATTAATGGAATTGACCCGTACTAGCCCAACAGGCTGTTCATCCTGACAGGCAATATAGGTTACTCGGCTAGGTTCATTCGTTTGTATAAAATATTCACGAGTCCAGCTCTCTGAATCGCCGAAGGCTTGGGATGAGCAGGTGATCATAAAATCCCAATCTTGAGCTTCTGCTACACGCAAAGTAACTTCGGGCAGTTCATCCATAGGAGAGATTTCACTTACAAGCTGCATGACGTACTCCGCACGATCATACACTGCTCCGAGTGATTCAGCCGTGTGGATTCCTGGAGATAAACCCTGAGGAATACGGTAGCTGAGCTGATGTATACCCTGAGGTGTCATGTCCAAAATAGCTTGCTTCAGTAAGCTGCGGAACACACCTTGGCGGCGATGCTGTGGATGTACGATGGCATTTATACTTCCGGTCTCAGCGTCAGAAGCATACCAACTGAGGAGTCCAACTAGTTCGCTGTCGCGATAACAGAGAAGCGCGTGATCTCCGTCTTTTTTGCTGATATGATCAAGATCGGCTTTAAGATGTACGGAATCGAGTTGTTTACATTGTTGTTCGAGCGAGACAATCGCCTCAATCTGTTCTTGGGAATGATAGATCATCGGAACGACTTGATAGGTTGACATGCATTCACACCTTTTTATTGAAGGATACGCACAGTAACTCGGACTAGAGTTCGCTATGCTCCAAAATAGAATTTTAACTGAAGTTAGCATTATCTAAATTTATCTAAAATGAATCTATGTTTTGATCGAGGTACGCACTTTAAAGTGCGTACTTTTTTTATGGTAGACAAGTGTATATTCTTATACCAACTATATTTGTCCCGTCAGTCTTTGTAAATGGAAGGATCTACTGAGGGATAAGGAAGGGTGAGTGTAATTGGTAAAGGATCATACACATGAATTTACAACAGGTGAGATCACGGTTGATGAGATGTATAAATTAATGATTGGTTCAGTGGTACCCCGGCCGATTGCTTGGGTTTCTACGAGAAGTGCGGAGGGGGTGCTTAATCTGGCGCCATTCAGTTTTTTTACCATTGCCTCGCGTAATCCACCAACGTTGCTCATATCGATTGGACCTGGTGTAGAAGAGAGACAAGGCACGATTAAGGACACACTGGTCAACATTCGGGAGACGGGGGAGTACGTTATTAATGTCGTTCCTGCCTCGCTTGGGGCTTCAATGCAGCGCTCGTCCGCTCATGTAGCATCGGAGGATAGTGAGTTCGAACTTGCAGGAGTTACACCCCAGCCAGGGATATGCGTGCGTGTGCCTTCCGTGCAGGAGTCTCCCATTGCCTTTGAGCTTACACTGGATCGAATCATCCCGGTTGGTACAGATCATGTGGTGCTTGGAAAAGTCGAGCATGTTCGGGTCGATGCAGAGGCATACGCCGGTGATTATAAATTAGCCCTAGAGAACTGGCAGCCATTAGCCAGTCTGGCTGGCGATTATGCCATGATTACACCAGCGTTCTCGGTATGAGAACGCGTTGTAGAATCATATCTCATAGCGGGTGAAGCGCAGAGAAAAAGTCTCCATTTCAGGCGGTGGTGCCTGATCAGAGACTTTTTTCCGTCAATGTATAGAAGGTTGTTCGTTCTTGTGTCCTCATGTGTAAATGGTGGCTTTTCTATGTTACAGATGCACCGCTAAAGACCATTTTACCGCTACGCTGCTAGAAGTTCGTACGGGCAAACGTGGCATCACTCTTCACAGTTGAACTGCTGGATGCATTAATGGCATCAAGTTGCAGCACATAATCATAGTGCCTGATGTAATAGCCGGGCTGACTGTAGGATTGCAGTGAAACTTTGCTACTGTCCGCCCAGCCGGGACTGCTTAGGAACGTGGCATCTCCCTTATAGGCGGCGGTATTGGTATAAGCTTCAAGCACAATTTTGTTGCTGGCATTCCGCTTTAAGAAATAGCCAGGGAAGTTGATGGACTCCAGCGAGATTCCTGTGGAGCTGGCAAGACCAGGAACAACGCGGAACTGGGAATCGAGTACTGGCGTGACGTTGGCATCCACACGAGCTGCATAATTCGCATGACGGATATATCGATCTGGATAGTTGTGTGAATTGAAGCGGCTATATCCGGTGGCATCAGGGGTAGCAGGACCCAACATTTTGACCTCGTGTAAGGTTGGCGTATACCAGTTGCCAGGATTGTTCCATAAGACGGCATTCACCATATTGATTCGTACATAACGAGCAGTGAAATGCACCGCATCGGTCGTGAAGCCATAGGTCAGATTGTTGGTGCGATCTATTGAGGCGTAATTAACGCCATCGTTGCTGATCTCGATTTTATATTTGTAATACCCTTCAGAGCCTTTATACATAAACCAAGACGTATCGATCTCCGTGATGGTCTTCGGAGCGCCGAAGTCCACCTGCCACCATGCCGGCCAACTGTTGGATGAAGCCACCCATGAAGTCTGGTAGTTGCCGTCATTCACGTTGGAAGCAGATGAGCCGGAGGCTGTCGAACTGGCGGTAGCTGTTTTCCCTTGTGCATGATTGACGAGAGCGGGTGGGGTTACTGTGCCTGTAGCTGCATCAATGTTCCACGTGGTGTACCACTCCAGTGATGCCGTTCCGTTCGAATCATTCAAAGTTAGCGGCAGCCAGATATGCTTGTGTTCTCCGAGATTCATTGGATTCCAACGGTCCGCCATGTAGATATAGGATGTTGTACTGTTGCCTGTAATCGTGGCGATATCATGGATCTGCGAGCCGAAGGCAGATGGATTGCCATATGGCGTAAGGGATGTCCATGGCCCTGTCATAGACGTCGCAGTGGCGTACGCTCCTTGATTCGGATACCAGCCCGCGGCTTGGGAGGTGAAGAGGTAATAACGGTTTCCTTTTTTCACAACGGCAGGTGCCTCGCGATAGGCATTCTCGAATAGCCAGCCTTCGAAGGATTGAATTCCGGTGTAGCTTGCATTCATTTTGAAAATAGCCATCGTATCATTAGCCCCGCCATTCTTGCGGGAAGCGGTAACCAGATAACCTGTGCCATCCGTATCCACGAATACGGTCATGTCACGGGATTCATAATCGAGTGGACGGAAACTGCCCTCATACGAAAATTTGCCATTCGGCGTATTACTTGTGGCTACCGCTACACGCCCAAGGTTGTAATCCGTCCCGTTCTCATAATGTGCCCACAGCACATATTGGGAGGTGGCGGCATTATAGATGACTTTGGGACGCTCGATTTTGCTGGATGCCAGTTCTGTTGCAGAATCCTTCGTCAGGATCGCATTGCTAAATGTCCAATTCTTCAGATCTGTGGAGGTGTAGACGTTAACACTGTCGAATCTGCCGCCTACTGCATGTTCACCATACAGATAATACGTCGAGCCTACCTGCAGAATGTTGCCGCTGTTGGCATGGATGGGATTGCCCGCCGTATCCAGCCAGTCGGTTCCGTTGGTTATCGTGACACTTGCTGCACTTGTTCGCTCTGGATGAAGACCAAACAGAGTGAACGTGAGCGCTAAGACTAGACACCAGACAGCTTGCCTTTTACCCATTACATACACCTCCCGATAGAATGAAGATCAATATAGCGCTTTCAATTATATTCTAGTTGGGCTACATTCGATGACAAGTGAACAATACATCCATTGATGAACAAAGCGGCAATTTATTCATAACGAGCAGGAAGAGCGGCGATAGGTCGGGTAAGATCGGAAGATGATGCTAGACGGTAGTGTTGGCGGTATCGTAGTACAATAATGCATGCTTAACTAGGCTTAACAGAGGAGGGGATATGTCCTCATTTATATCACCACATGATAATAGGGATAGCAGGCTTGGTAACAAGCTCGCTATCCCTACGTCATTGTGTATTTATTTTAGACAGAGAATGAATTACTTCTTCCCCTTACGAACCTTGAGCTGCATCTTTTTGATCGTTGTATTTTGCATCATTTCTAGCACAAGTGGCCCTTTACCGTTCAGAATCTCCACATCGGTTACGTTATCCTGAATGGTAATGATGCCAATATCGTCTGCGCCCACGCCTTCAAGCTTGGCGATGGTTCCAACGAAGTCGACAGCACGAAGTTTCTTCTTCTTGCCTCCATTGAAGTTCAGTTTCATAATCTGCTGATTCAATTGTTCGCGTTTGTCCTTTTTGCGCTCAGGTACAATCTTCAGCCGCTTCTCGAACTCTTCTCTACGGCGATCTACAGCATCTTCAGAAGGAGCCTTAATCACAGGGATCTCGAACCCGATGTAGGATTCGATCTCAGCGAGGCGTCTGCCATCCTTCGGCGTGATGAAGGTAAAGGCTTTACCCGTCTGACCTGCACGCCCAGTACGGCCTGTACGGTGAACATAGCTTTCCTTTTCAAGCGGAATATCGTAGTTAATTACATGTGTGATATTGGTAATGTCGATCCCCCGAGCAGCTACATCCGTCGCAACTAAATAACGGAATTGTCCACGTCGGAAGGCATTCATGACCTCAATTCGCTCATCCTGCTCCATGCCGCCATGGATGCGATCTGCTGGATAGTCGAGATCAGCCATCACGCGGAACAGCTTGTCTACATTCTCCTGCGTGCGGCAGAATACGATACAGCTCTCCGGGTTCTCCACGATGAACAAGTCTTGCAGCAGCGCAGTTTTGTTCACTTCAGAAGTATGAATAACGGCATGTTCAATCGTGGCAGTTGTCAGTCCACTTGCCTTGATCTCGATCTCCACCGGATCCTTCATGTATTTACGGGATAGATTGGCTACATCTTCCGGGAAGGTCGCGGAGAAGAGCATCGTTACACGCTCCCGTGGCAGCGCCTGAATAATAGCTCCCACCGTCTCAATGAAGCCCATATTCAGCATCTCATCAGCTTCATCAATGACCAGATAGGCGATTCGATCCAGTGGCAGCGTTCCGCGTTCGATATGATCCAATACCCGTCCTGGTGTGCCGACAGCAACATGAGTCCGTTGTTTTAACTCGGCCTTCTGGATATGGAAAGGGGACTGTCCGTATAGTGCCGTTGCCTTGATGCGTTTGAAGCGGCCGATGTTGGTAATGTCTTCGGTAACCTGCAAAGCCAACTCGCGGGTAGGGGTTAGAATTAACGCTTGCGGTTTATTCTCGTTCCAGTCCACCTGTTCGCAGACCGGAATGCCGTATGCAGCTGTTTTGCCACTACCTGTCTGGGATTTGACGACCAGATCTTTATTCTCTAGGGCGACTGGAATGACTTTGGACTGAACCTCAGTTGCTGTCTCATAGCCCAGGCTATCCAGTGCTCGTACAATTTCTTCTCCAAGCTGAAACTTACTAAATTGTTGCTTGCTCATGATTAACCTCTTTTGCATTAGTTTTGAATACTACATATTAGCATTACACCGTACTATTTGCGTATACCTTCTCATTATACTCGATATGTTGGAGCGTTAACGGAATATTTGATGTAATTCAGATGTACTCGTTAAAAATTAAACGAAAGAAGACCCCCTGCTCAGGCAGAGGATCTCCTTAGATGTACAAGACTATATCTGTAGTGACACATCAGGAAACTGTCACCACGACCTTGCGATTTACTTCAACATACTTACGTATTTACCGTATACATAAACGACACGTCCATCCAGTTTCACTTTCAACCAGCCATATTTCTCTGTGCTAATTACTTCAAGAATGGTTCCTTTGGGTACAGCCGTGACGATCTTGGCTTGGGATGAAGCACCAGCGCGAACATTCAGATAAGCGGCGGTTACTTTGGCTTGCTTAACCTTGTTGTCTTTTACCGTGTCTGGCTTCGTTGAGCCTGGTGTGGTAGCAGGTTTGCCTGGTTTAGCTGGTTCTGGTGTTGGCTTTGGTTTCGTTGGTGTAACAGGCTTCTCAGGTGCAGGTGTAGTTGTATCCTCACCGTTTCCTGCTGCCGCTTTACGAGCTGCGTTCAACTTCTGATAGAACTCACCTTTGGTTGTTACACCTGAGAATTGTGCTGCATCTACGTTTGCTTTGGCAGATAGGGCATCAATCTCTTCTTGCGTCACAGCATCCAGAATGTTAATGGAGGCAATGTTGGTGTATTTGCCATCTTCTGTGTTAGGCACAGACATTACGCCATCATTGATAAGCTCTACAACATCTGCACGTGCTGGTGCAGTGAGGTCAACACCAGTGATTGTCCAGTTATGCTGAATCTTCGGTTCGTAAACACCGTTCATGACATCTTTCAGGTAGGCAATAGACAGGTTACGGATGGTACCTTGAATCTCACCGTATGCCGAAGCATCCTTCGATGACCAGAGTTGCTTGAACGTACGTCCTTCCAGTGCCCCTCCCTTCGCAATTAACGCTTCCATCCGGTAAGCATTCATGCCGAGCTTGAGCGCATCTTGTTCTTTGATTGCTTCACCATTGCTGTATTTGAGGTTCGTAATCCGGCTACCATATGGCTTGGTGAGATCAATCTCATAGGTTACGCCGCCGAAGAAATCATTCGTACTGTACTTGGAAGCACGGCGCTTCGGATCAAAGCTAATCGTTACATCCCCTGGGCGCGTCGAGTTAAAGT
This sequence comes from Paenibacillus sp. DCT19, assembly GCF_003268635.1. NCBI lineage: Bacteria > Bacillati > Bacillota > Bacilli > Caryophanales > Paenibacillaceae > Paenibacillus > Paenibacillus sp. DCT19. The sequence continues at coordinate 6,496,315 of NZ_CP029639.1, read as the reverse complement.
ACCCTACAGACCACTCCATGTAATCCTTCAGATCACGTCCCGTTACTTCATACACAGTGACTTCACCGAAGGTGTATTGATAGTTGAAGGCAATATCTTTTTTCTTAATCGGGCCAATATCTAGCTTGGCTTTGTCGTTATCAATCTGGTGTGCAACCACATCGGCATCGCTGTAATGAATCATAACTTCGGTGAAGAAGTCGGATAGAGGGGTCTCCTGAATCTGCACAGCAGGAATGCCTTTGATCTCATCGGCAGGTACCAGGTTGGTTCCTTTCAATTCAGCGACTTCGATGTTAGCATCTGCACGAGCGAACTCGTGGAACGGGTGCAGTGTCTCTTCAAGTCCTGCATCGGATACCTCATAGGTACCATCTGCTGCTTTTACAGCCAGTGCTTGAGCCTCTTTGCTTTTCAAAACAACGTTGTCGCCATCTTTCTCAAAGGTCAGGTCGATTCGTGAGATATGGGATCCGTATTTGTTCGGTTCGGAGATCAATACGCCGTTTACCGTTTGTGATTCAATTAAAGTATGCATGTGTCCGGCAAAAATAGCCGCCAGCTCAGGGTTCGCATTCGCGATATCGGTTACCCCGGTTCCCGGATTGCCGTTCTCGTTGTCGAGACCCATATGCATAAGTCCAACCATGACATCTACTTTGCCTTTAAGCTCAGCAATGGCCTTTTTGGTCTCTTCGACAGGATCTTTAACAATAATGCCATCTAGGTGATCGGTGCCTTTCTCAAACTCAGTAATCATCGGTGTGTTCATTCCAATGACGCCCACTTTAATGCCATCCTTCTCAATAATCGTATAGGCAGGCATGTAGCGGTCGCCGTTTTCTTTGAAAATGTTACCTACAAGAGGTTGTCCGTTGAATTGGGAAGAAATCTTCTCCAACACATCCAGACCAAAGTTGAATTCATGATTGCCCATGACCCATGCGTCATATTTCATCTCGTTCATTGCAACCATCATGGGAGATTGCGGTTGATCGTTGAAGAGCTCAGCAGAGTTATCCTGTATCATATCTCCTGCATCTAGCAGAATCGTATTAGGATTCTCAGCTCGTACTTTTTTAACGATGGTATAGAGCTGTGTCATGCTTCCTGTTGGGTTTGGACCGTCCAGAGCGTAGTCCCATGGCATAAAACGCCCATGAATATCGGATGTGCCGAGCAACGTAATTTTGGTTTCTTTTGCTGATTCGGCTGCTTCAGCCGGGGCTGAAGTGAATGGAGCGAACAAAATGGAGGTACATAAGAGGAAGGATAAAGACCATCCGGCGAAACCTTTCGTTGAAAATTTGCGCATGTTGTAATCTCCCTTGTTATCTAGTGTATGTAAAGATATGTGTCATTTTATACTAGATAAACATTAAGGGAATGTAAACCCGTATGTAATAATTATGCTCGATTTGGGAAAAGTGAGCCTGATTACCGATAGTGGGAAACGATATACTTTTTGAAGTAAATAGTATAGTTTGTAGGTGTTTTAAACCAAATTTATCCAGTAAGATGATTTTGTAAGCGCTTAACATTAAATAAACCAAGGAGGAATAACATGTTTAAATCCAAGTGGTTCAAGACAGTGGGCACGCTCGCATTAGTAGGTGTGTTGGCTACGTCCGTAGCGGTCGGTAGTGTGAGTGCTGGTCTGGCAAAAGGAAGTAAGTTTCTTGGAAACATTATCGCAAGCAGCATTCCCTCCAACTTCAGTCCTTACTGGAATCAGGTGACACCCGAAAATTCTACTAAATGGGGTGCTGTAGAGGGAACTCGTAATTCAATGAACTGGTCTCAGGCAGATATGGCTTATAACTACGCGAATAACAATGGCTTCCCATTCAAATTTCATACGCTCGTCTGGGGGAGTCAGGAGCCTGGCTGGGTTAGTGGTCTCTCGGCCGCTGATCAGAGAGCCGAAGTTCTCCAATGGATCAAGGCAGCGGGTCAACGTTATTCCAAAGCCGCTTTTGTGGACGTAGTGAATGAACCGTTACATGCGAAGCCTTCGTATCGCAACGCGATTGGTGGAGATGGAGCTACCGGATGGGATTGGGTGATCTGGTCGTTCGAGCAGGCGAGACAAGCCTTCCCTAATTCCAAGCTGCTCATCAACGAATATGGCATCATTAATGATCCGAACAAAGCAGACCAATATATTCAAATTATTAACCTTTTGAAAAATAGAGGACTGATCGATGGCATCGGTATTCAAGGGCATTATTTCAATATGGATACGGTATCGACTAGCACCATGACAACTGTTCTGAACAAGCTGGCGGCAACAGGGTTGCCAATCTATGTGTCTGAGCTGGATATGACGGGTGACGACAACACGCAATTGCAACGCTATCAGCAGAAATTCCCGATCCTCTGGAAGCATTCAGGTGTGAAGGGTATTACGCTGTGGGGATATAATCAAGGACAGACGTGGGTAAACGGATCTCACTTGGTGAATAGCAATGGTACGGAGCGCCCGGCTTTGCAGTGGTTGAGAAACTACCTAGCGAATAACCCTTAAGCCATCGTATGGATAAGGCCTAATTTTATTGAATCGATCTACTACCTCTAAGACAACGTAAAGATTGCCCAAAGGTGATTCAGAGACCCAGAGAGAAGGAGCCTTATCTTGATTCCACAAGATGAAGGCTCCAATTCGTTTATCTTATATATTTATGAGAGTGTTCAGCTTTTGAAGTGTCCAACGATTATCGATTACTCGATTAATGGTTACCCAATCACAATGCTATTGAAGGAGTCGGCTTCCAGCTCAAACGTTAGTGTTTGTTCTTCATAGGCAAGATGAAGCTCACGCTTATCCTTGAAGGGATTGTTGATGACAATGACTAGACGACCATCCTCATTGCGGAAAGCGACGGCTTTACCAGCCCAAGCTCCAGACAATCCTAGTCTCCGGGCACCTGGCGCCACTTGATGAGCAAAATGCTTCATTACATAGTACTCCGGATTGCGAGTGAGTTCCTTCAGCTCCGGATTCACTGTAATCATGGAGTTCTGCTCCCATCCCCAAGTGCTGCGGCCTTTCGGTTCAAGCACCATATTCCAGTAGATGTATGCGTTCACCCCGTTGCTGAAATAATGCTGGTATAGATTGAATACATATTTCGCATAGTTCCAGGAGTTGTTCCCGTCACCACACTCATTCTCGGTCTGCATATAACGAAGCTCGGGATAGCTTGCGACGGTACGTTGAATCGCATTTTTACCAGCCCATTGGTATCCGATACCCTTAATATAGGCGTATGCTTTAGGATCGCTGAGAACAAGCCCGGCATATTCGTCGAAATCATTCGTTTTCTTCTTCATCAATTCTTCCCATGGATCGGGTGCGTTGATCGTGCCTAACCAGATTTCCGTATCCAAGCCGTGTTTGTCAAAAGCAGGGCCAAGATAATCAGCGATAAATTCACGAAGCTGCTCGCCTGTCCACATGCAGGAAGGGAATTTCTGATCCGCAATGACCTCATTCTGAACATGAACCTGATGAATCGTAATACCCGCCTCTTGGTAAGCCTGTACGAATTTTACGAAATACAGAGCATAGGCTTCCAGAATCTCCTTCTCCCAGCGCAGTGTGCCATAGTTATACGCTTTGGGTGTCTTCATCCAGGTTGGCGGACTCCAAGGGGAGGCGAAGAGTTGTAAGTTCGGATTATACGTCAGGGCTTCCTTGATGTACGGAATGAGATATTTGAAGTCACGTTCAATCGAAAAATGCTCCATTGCCACGTCCCCATCAACCTCGTTGTGGCTATACCATTGCTCTGCATAATCACTTGCCCCAATCGGGAGTCGGCAAATGTTGAATTTATGTTCACCTTCAGGGTGAAAAAGGGAATGAAATACTTCACGCCGCTGCTCATCATCCAGGTGGGATAGGGCAATATAACCCAGTTCATTGAAACATCCACCGAATCCCTCCACAAGCTGGTGCTCAGCACCACTCAGTGTTAAGTTAGCGCTTTCTTTTGTAGGTATAAAAGAGATCTCTTTCCATGCTGTATCAGGTGTTGTGGAGTATCCTTGTATCGTTAGTGACATCTAATTTTCCTCCTCGCCTAAACCTCGGTTATGGTGTACAGTACAGTCAGTATAACAAGTCTTCTACGAAATGAAGATACACTGATCCGCGTAAAATTTGCCCTAATCCAAGGTGGTGGAATTCATGATTATTCCAGAACAATATCGTTCCTATTTATCTCGAGAGAGTCGCTGGCTACCCGCTACCGATTGGAATGTGAAGCTATTTGGTGCGCATATGCAGCAGGTGAAGCAAGGCTGGCGTGTACCGACGGAATCCCATCTGGCCTTTGAGTTAATTCTTATTCTGGAAGGGGTACAGACGACGAGTATGGAGAATATCCATTACGAACTGCATCAAGGAGATATTTTGCTTATTCCACCAGGCTGTAGACATACGAATGAATGTAACCAGGAACAAGGATTAACTTACTTTATCGCTCATTTCAATGTGGACGAGGTGTTATTTCGGCAGGAGATGAGTCAGCATGTGCAATGGTTATTTCCAAATGGTAGCGAAGATAATCAGCGCATTAAGGACATCATGCTGAAGTGGGTAGAGCTACTTAACCGCAACAAAGAATATACGACGCCCGATCTGTTTCGCATGCAGGCAGGCTTGCTAGAGATTTTGGCGGTCTTAGCAGAGCGGAGCTCTTCACGTGCCAAGGAGGCTGTATCTCCGACGGTAGCTCATTATGCGAAGCTGATTGCCGAAGCGATTAAAAATCAGTTTAATGTGGATCACATTCGGGATAGTGGATTAGGGGGAAAGGTTATTCGAATTGAAGAAATTGCATCCTCACTGCAGATCAGTACAGGGTACGCGCTGGAGACGTTTCAGAAGGTGTACGGTATCTCTCCGCGTAAGTATTTGTCTGAACTGAAGCTTCATGAAGCCAAGCAGCTCATTCATCAGCCCGACCTGAGTCTGACTCGGATCGCCACGATGCTGGGATATTCTTCTCTTGCTCATTTCAGTCGGCAATTCAGACGTTGGACAGGCATGAGTCCGAGTGAGTATAGACAGACCGTTGGAGGAATTCATTTTTTTGAATAATTGAAAAAGGCCTTCCCTGTATAGTTCATACGAGCGAACGGTACTGAGGGACAGCCTTTTAGAGATCTTCAAAAAATACGCTTTTGATAACGAAGGATGCTTGGCGGCATCTCCGCGTCGAATTTGGTATTTAGCCAAAATATCATATATATGAGTGCATTTAAGGGTGAGACTATTCTCTAATCAATGGTTGCTTATTCTGGAAGATCAGGATCGTTTTGCTGCTGGCGATGTAGCCGACGGTCGTATCCAGTTGCTCAGAGATAAACCGCACAGGCACGAAGGCTTTTCCGTTTCTCATTAACAGAGGTGCATCATTCATCATTAGTTGATCATTGACTCGCACCTGCTTGTTGTCAGCATTCCAGTGAATGGTCTGATCGTTCTGCGTAATCGTAACCTCATGCGCTGCCGCATTCCAGTCCACATGGGCGTTTAACTGCTCGGAGATAAAGCGCAAAGGAACATAAGTCCGACCTTCATCAATAAAAGGTGCCGCATCCAGGGCATATGCCCGATCCCCCACATAAGCTGTCGTAGAACCTTCAACCAAGCGTTGGAAGCTGCCCTGAGGGGTTCGTTTCTGCTCCCGTACATTCATCTGGTTCAGCAAGTGCATCGTATTACTGCCACTGGTAACATCCAAATAGTTATTCTGTACCGTTAGCCCTCCGAGTTCACTCTCATTGATCGACGTCTGCATGTTCGTACCAAAAGATACCGAAGCCGTGATATCCGTGATGGTGTTCGTAGCATCTCCGCGAGTAAACGAAAGCCCTGCGATTGGGCTTAGATCCCACACCCGATTATTAGCTAGTTGAAGAGACTTGAGCTGCGTCAATGACGCTAGCGGTTCTAGGTCATAGATTTGATTCGATTCAGCGTTCAACTCGGTTAGATGGCGCATACCTGCAATAGCATGCAGATGCTGGATCTGGTTGCCGCTAATATCGAGCGTCCGAAGCCCTGTCATATGTTCAATAGGCGTTAGGTCTGAAATTTCATTTCCCGCCACATTGAGTTTGCGGAGGGTGTCAGGCAGATCAGCGAGATCGTCCAGATGCTGAATTCGATTGTTCGCTACATTCAACTGCTGCAGCTTGGTGGAATGTGCAAGTGAAGAGATATCTGCAATCTTATTGTTGGCAAGCTCAACCCAAGTTAGATCAGCTAGATCCGTCAGCGGCGTAATATCTGTAAGCTGGTTACCACTAGCAAAAAACGTATGTAGCCGGGTGAATTCATCAATAACATCAATAGAAGAAATTGAATTATTGCTAACCAAGAGTCGTCCGAGATCCTTCAGTTCTGCAAGTGCATCAATAGATGTAATGTAATTGTTCCGTACATCAATCTCCCGAAGTTGGGTCAGATGTGTTAGGGGTGTCAGTGTTTCAATCTCGTTGCCGTATAGTCGGAGATGTGTCAGGTTAGACGCTTGTTCAAGTCCGGCTAGACTTTGAATGCCCGCATTGCTCAGATCTACGACGGTGAGTTGCTGCAGATCAGATACAGTCAGCGGAGCATCCAGCGGTTTGTTCAAAATAAGCTTCAAGCCATCCTCCAGTGCAGGATCTTCGATGAGTCTGTCACCCGATTCGCCGGTTGGGTACGCCAAAGCTTGCCCGGCTGAGCCAATACTTAGGATAAATAGTAGAACGAGTAGAGCCACTCTTCTCATTACAACGATTCCCTCCGATTCTATGAATTGATGATGCGCCATTCGTTTGCACAACTTCTATGTAGTTCAAGCCTTATTGTCATGTATAGAAAGATCAGGATGCACACATCCCTAGTTATTAACCCATCATATGAAAAAAGGAACACCCTATTCAGAATAAGCCAACAACTCTACTTCTATTTTATATGAATGTACCTTACACTGCACACTTCTAAGCCACTTTGCGCCAAAAAATTTAAATGCCTTCTTCTATTGTAATTCAATGCACGTTAAGAAGGGGTATAGATAGGTAAATACGCCATTTGGAGGAGAAGGTGCGAGTATGCGTCAAGCCATGATTATCAGTAATCCATCGTCCGGTAAAGAACAGGCTCAGCAGTATGTATCCCAGGTCAAAAGAATTTTGGCATCACAGCAGTATGAGGTTGTTGTCAACGAAACGGCTCAAGAAGGAGATGCGACCAACTTCTGTCTAGATGCATGTAAAAACAGATGTGATCTCGTTATTTCAATTGGAGGGGATGGAACGCTGCATGAGACGATTAACGGCATGATGGATCAGGATCACCGTCCTACGCTTGGCATCGTGCCCTTGGGTACGGTCAATGATTTTGCGCGAGCACTTCATATCCCCCTTGATCCGGAAGAAGCTATTCGCGGGCTGAGTTCCAATCATGTGCGTGCGGTGGATGTCGGGAATATGAATGGGCGTCTGTTTGCTAATGTTGTAGCAGCAGGTTCGCTAGCCGAAGCGTTGTCCTCGGTTTCATCCGAAGACAAATCAAAGCTGGGTTCATTTGCCTACCTGAAGGAAGGGCTGAAGGACTTGGTGAATACGCCTGCGAACCGGCTAACCATTGAACATGACGGTCAGATCTGGGAGGGTGACTCTCCCTTATTCCTCGCTGCGTTAACAAATTCCGTGGGTGGGTTTGAGAAGCTGTCTCCAGATGCGGTGGTGGACGATGGCGTCATTCATTGTTTTGTGATTAGGAACATGAGTATGCTGAACACGCTGACTTTAGGGACATCCTTATTGTTCGGTAGCCTGAAAGACCATAAAGACGTGGAGTATTTTACTGCAAAAGACGTGCGTGTGACATCCAATGAACCGATTGGAACCAATGTGGATGGAGAGGAAGGACCACCGCTGCCAATCCAGATTCAAGTTCTTCCTCAGTATATGAAGGTGATTGTTCCAGAAGAAGTACAAGCTGATGAAGATTAGGGATTAACCGCGGAGTGCTTCATGTTTGTCACAAACGGTCATTTTTCCATACAAGAATTCTAAAAAGCCATTGAAACCGATTGCAGATGTATGTCACAATCATAGACGGAAGACAAGTACCATCGACGATGATTGTAGCACTACACTAAACACATATCCGAATATGGAGGGGAATCATCTTGAGAACAATTAAACTTGGCAGTAGCTCGCTGGAGGTACCGGTTGTAGCGGTTGGCTGCATGCGGATTAATACATTGGACGGTAAGGAAGCGGAGCATTTTGTTCGTTCTGCAATGGAGATTGGAGCGAATTTCTTCGATCACGCCGACATTTATGGAACAGGGAAATGTGAGGAGATCTTTGCTGATGCTGTGCAGATGAGCCCTCAAGTTCGGGAGAACATCATTCTGCAATCCAAATGCGGGATTCGCAAGGGGATGTTTGATTTCTCGAAAGAGCACATTTTGAATTCAGTCGATGGTATTTTGCAGCGTCTGAAAACGGACTATCTGGATGTATTGTTGTTGCACCGTCCAGATACGCTTGTTGAGCCGGAAGAGGTGGCAGAAGCCTTTGACCTGTTGGAGCGCGAAGGTAAAGTTCGTCACTTCGGGGTATCTAACCAGAATCCAAACCAGATTGAATTGCTCAAAAAGTATGTTAAACAGCCACTGGTCGCGAATCAGCTCCAGATGAGCATCACGAATACAACGATGATTGACAGTGGAATCAATGTTAACATGGAGAACGAAGCTGCAATTAACCGTGATGGCAGTATATTGGATTATTGCCGTCTGCATGATATCACGATTCAGCCATGGTCTCCTTTCCAATATGGATTCTTCGAAGGGGTGTTCTTGGGTAGCGACAAGTTCCCTGAGTTGAATGCGAAGATCGACGAGATTGCAGCGAAGTATGAAGTGAGCAATACAACGATTGCAATCGCTTGGTTGCTCCGCCATCCGGCACAGATGCAACCCGTGACAGGTACGATGAATATTGAACGTCTGCAAGACTGTGTTAAAGCGTCCGATGTACATCTTACTCGCCAAGAATGGTACGATATTTACCGTGCTGCGGGTAATGTATTGCCATAAATCATAGCAATAGTGTAATAGTGTTCTCTTAGAAACGATCATAAAAACACGGGTGTATCTTCACTCGTGTTTTTATATTGTTCGAGGTTAGCAGGAAGATGCTTTAATCGTATAGAATCGAAGAAATAGTGTGACATAAATAAAAGGATTAAATTGTAATTAATACAAATTAGTTCAAATTATTTTATTGACCCATACTTAATAAATACATATAATTATTTTAAAAATATCGTCAAACTGGAATTCTTTTCATTAAAGGGATGAAGTGGATTCATTCGTTTATGTTTTTTTATTTTGGAGGGTGGTGTTCGTTTGCAGTCCACAACCACGATACGTGATCATTTGGAGAGTTATCTCAAGCGTGAGCAGATGTCGATTAGCTTCTTTTCAGACACGTCAGGCATTAATTCAGGTACGCTAAGTAACATTCTTAATAAAAATCGCCCGATTGCTATGCAGCAATTGGATCGAATTACTGCGGCTATGAGATTAGGAGAAGGTCATTTCTATGAACTATACATAGATGAGTGTTTTGTGCATGCGACTCCTGACTGGCGGAGACTAGGGCCATTCCTCCATCGATGTGCCGATTTGGGCAAATTAAATTGTATTGAAGAGGTTATCCGTTTAATGATGGATAATCTATCCTATATTCCCTTGTTGTTTGAAGTGGCAGAAGAATTCTATCGTGATGGCAAATTCGAACCCGCGATCCTTTTATACGAAACGATTGCCGAGAGTGAGAAAATGCAGCACTCGGAGCGGTTAGCTTTATGCCAATACCGACTGTTCAAGCTTGGTCTCTCTAAGGATCAGCAACGGAATCTGATCATTGCAGCACAGTTTGAATACTATGTAGATCGTCTGGATGAACGTTATCAGTTGGATGCCTTGAATGAGCTTATTAATGCGTTCGGTGCACTACACCGTTGGAACAAGGTACAAGAGCTATCAGAGAAGTTAAGGGTAAAAGCAACGATTCATTATGAATTGAATGGTAGGAAGAAACCAGAAGAGACCAAGCGTCCTATCATATTTTATATCTTATATTCATATCTAGCGGCAGGTAGTGCCTGTTATCATCTCAAAGATTACGATCAGGCGCTTGAGTACGTGTCGCTCTACGCGGTAAATAATTGGGTAAAAGAGTGCAACGACGAGGAAGCATTAGTCATCACTCAGTTTCAGGAATGGGCTGAGGCGAACCGCTATATTTATCGTTTGATGGCAGGGCAATTTGAAGTATTGCCTGATTATTTGAATTATATATCAACGCGAGAGAATGAGATATTTCCAGCGCTGTGTGATATCGTAAAAGCAGCCAATCGATATAACGGAAATATCGATTTTGTGTTAGAACAGTACGAATCCTACTTCACATACCAGGAACAGAGCAATCGAATAGGAAAGGTCAGCAAACAAGTTACTGATGATCGATATGTACGTCTTTTAGCTGATTTGGGAGCATATTATCTGAAGAGAGATGAGTTTCAAAAAGGGCTTGATTTTGTCATAAATAGTCTGAAATTTTCACTTGAAATTTGTAGTGGTCGGGCTATGCTTAGAGGTGTCGGGCTGTTTGAGCAATACAGGGATTTTGCGACAGACACCGCTAAACAGCAGTACAAAATTATAATTAGTGAGGTGCAGAAACTCAATGAAGAGAACGTTGGCTTTGCTGATAGCCACATGTAGCATTTGGGTAAGTATCGTAATTCCTGCTCCTGAGCCTGCCTCTGGAAACGAAGCTCCAAGCCCTTCAATAGCGAGACCTGCTGATCATGGATTTGGTACTTAGAACATAACAGAATTGGAAGATGCCTCTGAAGCCTATTCAGGGGTTTTTTAGTTTGGAAAAATTAGTAATGTCATATGACTATAGTCCTACCGATTGACATAATCAGCTAAAATATGACAAAAGGAGGGGACACTATGGAACATACTGCGTTGATCGTCCAGATTGAATCGGCTAGGGAGTTGCTGTACACGATTGAGATGAAATATGGGAATTTGCTGCACCCTGAAGTTATCCAGCAGTCCGTAGTGTTAGACGGTTTAATTAACCAATTCAATCAGGCTAAGCGGAAAGCGCCCTTAAGATCGGGAATGTGATTTAACTTGGCTAGCTTAGCAACGGGCTAAGCTAGAGCTAAACTCTGGGGTTGATCTAAGCGAAGCAGTTTAAGTTTGGAAAAAATAATGGTGGGTAGGCATTTGACTATTTACTTTGCTGCCCTCGTGTACTATAGTTAGTTACATGAGTAACTAACCGACTAACCGACTTAGTGATGAAGAAAGAACAGTGTAAATAAGCACGGGGCTAAACTGTAAGCTATTGAGGCACGTATGATGACATACGAATCACTATTATGTAAGAAAGTTGGGAACAGATGAAATCAACTTTAGATGAATCCCAGCCTATTTTTCATCAGATCGCCATGATGATCATGGATGATATTGTGGAAGGCAGACTGAAAGTGGAAGAGCAGGTTCCTTCTACGAATGAATTGTCTCGCTTTTACAATATTAATCCAGCTACGGCGCGAAAGGGGCTGCAGGAGTTGGTAGACAAAGGCATCATTTATAAACAGCGAGGTGTAGGAATGTTTGTTGCTAAGGGAGCCAAGGAAGCATTGCTTGTTGAACGGAAGCAGCATTTTTACGAAGAATATATCAAGCCTTTACTTGAGGAAGCCAGACGCATTCGTATGGATGAGGACATGATTATTGATCTAATCCGTGGCAAGAAGGATAAGGAGAGTGAAGTATGATTCATATGGAGCAGGTAAGTTACAGCTATCAGAAGAACAAAGCCCCTATTATGAACAACGTTACCTTGCATGAGAGTGAACCTGTAATCGGGGCGATCTGGGGAAGGAATGGGGCTGGCAAAACTACACTGATGAGCCTGCTTGCAGGACACAACCGTCCTGACAGTGGAACCATTCAGATTATGGATCAGAATCCATACAATAATTTGTCTGCTCAGGGGCATTTGTGCTATATCCAGGAGAATCATCCACTCGGCAAAAACTGGAATATAAATGATCTGGTCACCATCGGATCACATTTCCATTCACAGTGGAATCACCAGCTTGCCAAGCGGCTCATTGATGTATTCGAGTTACCGTCCAAACAGAAAATTAGTAAATTTTCGAAGGGCATGAAGACAGCGGCTCAAATTATTCTAGGATTGTGCAGTAACGCAAGTGTAACGATTATGGATGAGCCGACTAATGGACTCGACGCGGAGAAACGAAAGCTTTTCTATGAAGCATTATTGGAAACGTATGAAGATAACCCTCGTCTGATTCTAATATCAACGCACCATATTGAAGAGATACAGCCTTTGTGTGAAACTCTGATTGTGGTACATCAAGGAAAGGTGTTATACCATCATCCTATGGAAGAGATACGCGAGCGTGGGGTTCTTCTAACAGGGTTAATTCAAGATATAGGAATAGCTTCTCAAGGTGCTGATATTATCGATTCTGCCCGGATGGGTACAACCAGCAAAGTGATGATTGATGACGTGTATTCAAAGGAATGGATAGCCAAGGCTCAGCATCATGGGCTTTCCATTGAAAAAGCAGCACTTCAGGATTATCTGGTAAATGTAACCCGGAAGGAGGAGGCGAGGGTATGAATGCAGTAAAAGGAACCAATCGGCTGATTTTGGACGATATGCGTTTATATTTGATCATTTTTACTTCCATTGCTCTTGGACTGACAGTAGTTTATACCGCGATTGGCTTATTGTTTGATGTCAGTTATTCCTCGCAGTTATTCGGACCGATGTATGGAGGAATCTGTACTTTTGCTGTTGCGGGTCTGATCACGATCTACCCGATAGCCATTGGTATGGGCAGTACACGAATTCAATTTATGAAATCATTCTACATGATGGGACTCTGTATGGTTGCTGGCACGATGGTCATTCTGCATTTGATCTATCTGGTCGTTCATTGGCTGAATGTAGGCGGATGGCTACAAGTCACGTTGTACCAGCCAGGCATGCTATACTCTTCGAAGTATCTTGTGTTGCCTTATTTCTGGATTGACTTGATGCTTGGGCTTTGGGTACTTGGTCTTTCCGTCTTCCTGACGGTCTGCTGGATTCGACTGGGAATGCGTAACTTCCTGATTATGCTCTTTGGCTTGGGTCTAGTATTGTCACTGGTAATTGCATTTGCAGATATGGGGCAACTGACGCTTTGGATCGCCAGACTAAACAGAATGGTGTCTTTTACTGTGCTGGGTTTGATCGGCGGAGTGCTGCTACTGTCCACGTATCCCATGATGAAACATGCGCCGCTTGTACGAAAAGGCAGCAAAGACTAAGGATAGAACCGGTCGAAGGTCTAACGGAGTCTATTTTTTAAGTAGATACAGATGATATGAAAAAACACGAGGGAGTATATGCTCCCTCGTGTTTGCTGTATGTTCAAACGTTTGCTGTATTCAATTTAAGCCTGGGCTTGCGGTCTGAATCCTTCCTCCTGAAGGTATTCGCCAGCCTCACTGCGTGATTCATAAGCCATCTCTAGATCATGACCAGCATACACACACCACATGTCATTATCATATTTTAACGTGAGCGTTTGTCCTTCTTCATTGATCCAGACTCCGCCGCCCGAAGACAGTGTAACTGGAACAGATTCTTTTGATACGGGTGCGTGCTCAACGACTTCAACTGCGTCTGGATTATAGGACATCGCTTGGATCGTTGCATCTAGCAATGTGCGCAGATCGGCTTCAGCGTAATCACGAATATTAACGAACCCTTTGGCATCCGTCTCGTAGTTCGGCAGCAGCCCTGCGTAGATATAACCATTACCGTTCGGGTGAATATGGAGTGCTACAATTTTCTTCTCATAGGCGCTGTCCTCATAGTGGAAATTCACACGCCCTAGAGAAACATTTTTGCGCTGCAGCTGAGGGTACGATTCCAGAATTTCGAGCTTTTGTTCAACGTTAAGCATATATGCCTCCTGTTACTGTTAGGTAGTGGGATTATACCACAGGTGGAGGCTGGAAACACCCTCTGTCCATGAGGGATAGCGTGATACGAACACACCTCTTCATCAAGATCATTATGATCCCATTAGAATACGTTGCCCGAGCCCTTTCAGATGTTCCATGACTTGCAGATAAGGATACGGTCCATAGCTGATCCGTGCTACACCCAGTGCAGCCAGTTGTTTAGGTGAAGGCTCAGGCGATGTTACCATCACGTTGACGGGAAGTGGCGACTGGTCACACAGTTCTTGAATCCATTGTGAATGTTGTAAACCTGGAACGAATAGACCGCTAGCCCCTGCTTCTGCGTAAGCCTTGGATCGTGTGATGGCTTCGCCCAGTAACGCTTCATTATGCTGCTCAGGAACCTGTTGCAAGAATAAATCTGTGCGTGCATTGATAAAAAGGGGAATGCCTGCCTGCTCCGCAGCTTCTCGGGCGGCGGATAACCTCAAGCACTGTTCTGGGATGCTGTACAAACCCGCCCCATTAGGAAGCTGATCCTCGATATTAATGCCTACCGCACCATGCTCAATAATTTGCAATACATTTTGCTTCACTTCTGACACAGACCTGCCATACCCTCCCTCTATATCGATGGTTACAGGCAAATCTACGCTCTTGGTAATCCGTGATAGGTTAGCAAGCACCAGCTGGAATGGCAGAGCTTCTCCATCCTGCTCACCGTGGGCTGTGGCAACAGACCAGCTTCCGGTAGCAATAGCCATGGCTCCTGTAGACTGAATGGTCTGTGCACTTCCAGCATCCCATACATTCACCAGTACGAGTGGTTTCCCCTTCACATGATATTGATGAAATTGTTCAGCTTTTTCTCCCATCGTACGCTTGTTGGCGTTCATCTCAGTTCACTCCTTTATAAATAAATGCGATGCTGTTTCTCACTGTAACGCCCCCTGTTTCTCGTGTTGAAGCAGCCAGTTTTTGCGAGTAATTCCCCCCGTATCCGCCAAGCTCACCACTTGTATTAATGACTCGATGACACGGAATGACAATCGCTAGTTGATTGGCTCCATTCGCTTGAGCTACGGCGCGACATGCGGTTGGTTTACCCAGGGCGATTGCGATCTCTTGATAGGAACGTGTTTCCCCTGCTGGAATCAAAGATAACTGCTCCCATACCCTCTTCTGAAATGGTGTTCCTAAATAGAACAACGGTGTGTCGAACGTTGTCAGCGTCCCGTCGAAATATTGTTCAAGTTCTCGTTCTATGGATTGAATTGGCGGCGTCATGCCAGGTACAATTGCTGACTTGGTTCGAATCCGCAGTCGCTCTACCTCGCGCTCAAGCCCTCTACGATCAATAAATTCAAGTAAGTATAGTTGTTTGTCATCAGCTATAGCCATCATGGGGCCGAGGCGGGTGTCAATCCAGGACGCTTTAAGCACCTGTCCTTCATTTACTTGTGTAGGGGCAGCACCCATAATGCGTGAGAATGCATCTCGGAAGCCGCTACTGGACTCATAGCCCGTGGATAGCTGGCTATCAATGACGGTGTGACCTGAACGGATATTTTTTAGCGCAAGTCCCATACGGCGAGCGCGAGCATACTCCACAAAAGTCATGCCAAAGCGCTTCTTGAATTGACGCCGCGCTGTCGATTCATCAATCGACAGGTCTTTGAAATCCTGTTCTTTCCACCGTTTCTCCGGATTATTCTCAACAGCCTCAACCAACAGGCGTACAACGTCAGATACGTGATTGGGATGAGATAGTGGACGACAGCGCTGGCATGGCCGGAATGAAGCGAGTAATGCCTCCTGAGCGGTCTCATAGAACTCGCAATTTTCGAATTTTGGTTTTCGAGCTGGACAAGTTGGGCGGCAGAATACACCTGTCGTTTTGACTCCAACATAGAATAATCCTTCGTACTCTGAGTCTTTGGCAAGAAGGGCTTGGTAATATTGTTCTTTCAGATCATCAGCAATCATGGGTACACGTCCTTACGTTTATGAGAATAGATCATCCACTGCACTCTTCTAGTATAAAAAAATCCAATCTATATTATCGCCGAAAATCAGGCATGAATTTTTTATTTTTTTTAGCTATTTCCGTCGAAATAGTACGTAAATGATAGATTTATGCATGTTTGTAGCGAAATCTGATCGGTTTGTTCAGAATTTGTTTAGAATGTAGTGGTATAATGTACCTACCTACAGGGATTAGTATAGGTCTATGATACCTACTTACAAATATAGGTGAGAGGGAGTACTGACCCTTGAACAAGTGCAAAATAATAAACGGGTTACGCATTTGTAGGCGTGATGACTGAAGACATCGGAGATAGACAAATTGCGCGATTGTTGTTTGAAGGTCCAGGGGGATCATCATGCGCTCGTTACATATAGGAATAGGAGCTAGGTTCGGAGGTTGATGAAATGATGAGACATTCTACGTATCAGAGCATTTATAAACCGGTGAGTTCAGCATCGGTCCAATGGAGCACGGGTGAGCTTAGAAAAAAAATACTTCAACTTAAGGCGCGACCGTTGTTATTGAAAATTTCCATCATCTCTCTTATTGTGATTATTGGTTGTAGTACGATGCTAACTGCATTTGCAGGTGGTGAGGAAGACCTGCTATCGGGTAGAAAGGTCATTGTTTCCCAAGGGGATACGCTGTGGAATCTTTCCGTAGAGTATAAGCCGCAACAAATGGATACACGGGTATTTGTAGAAGTTTTGAAAAAAATTAATAAGCTTTCTTCTAACTCTATTCAAGCGGGGCAGGTCTTAATTTTGCCTCAATATGATGATAAATGACCGTATGACGTTGTGTATAGTCCATGTGTGTAGCCGTCCAAATAGTTTGCTACGCCAAAGATAACTCAAACTAAAACGAGCCTAAATATCTTAAATGATATTTAGGTTTTTTTATTTGTATCGATTGAGATTACATAATATGGAGCTTCATGAGGAAGGATATCGTGTATTAGTTATTGAGGGTCATTCAATAAATTAACATTTTTAGGGACACGTACTTATCAACAGGAGGGATTCAATGATGAAGATCACATGGATGAAATCGACACGTTGGATATTTGCGTTATTATGCATCATGGTACTAACGAGTGCATGCGGTGCTCGTAATAATAATGAATCTGTACAGGAGCATGCGTATCCAAGATCGAAGGAGCCTATAGCCGAAGCAGGCCCTGATTCTATTCCTAATGCAGACGCGAAGCAGGACAATGGATCGTACACAGCCCAATCTGAATCCTCGGCCAATGCCGGAGATGGAATTGTGATCACCATCGATCAATCGGACAAGCTTACGGAAGCAAAGAGCTTTCGCTACTCGGTGAAGGATGTGCCAGAAGGATATACGTTATCTGAACTGCGGTGGACATCCAATCAGATCACAATCATTAATTCAGTACAAGAAGCAACGGAGCATGAAGCAGACGAGAATCAAGCAGACGGCAAAAAAGAAGGTTTCTACATCAAGGATAATGGTCAGCTCAATGAATTCAAATATACAGATGAAATGAAGGGTGAACGTGGCAAAGTCACGTTGGTGTATACGAATGAAGCTGGCCAAGAGGTTCTGGCGGAGCAGGAAGTTAAGCTGAAGAAATAGACAGTATTTCTGGATTCGCCCGCTTGAAATGGCATGAGCCTAAACGAATGTAATATGCTAAAAATGAAGCACCTCCAAATTCATCAGCCGGTGTTTAGGCCGGTTGGATTAGCTTGGAGGTGTGATTTGTTTTTTAAAAATTAAATGGAGCCTTATATCTAATATCTAGAATTGTTACATAAAGTCGAAGAAATAACGCACAACATGGAACATCACGGGTGATGTGTAGGTAAGGCTGTCGACTCTGCTTAGGTAGCTTTTTTTGAGTGCGTCAAACTTGTTATCATCCCCAATTAGCAGATCTCGCTTCAATACAGATACGGTCAGACTGCCAAAGAAACCCGCGAGGCTGATTAGTGCTCCGATAAATAAGGCGAATCCTGCATCAAACGGCGTAAGGTACGGATGGATGAAGTAGGAGGCTGCCGTTGTGATGACCAAGGAACAGGCGAATCCTTCCCATGTCAAAAACGGATTGGCCGTAGGCACGACTTTTCGTTTGCCCAGATATAGAGAGACCACATAATGGATGACATCATTAAGCTGAGTTAGCACCACTAAGAACAAGACCAGCTTCGACCCATATTCCGGTGTAGCGAAAGGAAAGTAAGCAAGGTGGCTGAGTCCGAATACCATGAGCATAAGTCCCCACTGCGTGGAACTGACGCTGCGTAGAAAGCCCACCGTTCCCTTGTTAATTAAGCGCGGGAGGGGCAGCACTAAGAAAACATACAGCGGAATGAAAATGATGAACATCCCATACCATCCAATATAGATCCAGTAGAACTGAGCGGGTATCGCGAGATATGCCCATAGGAATAACCTGCGGTCAGCTTTGCGTGTACTGCGAATCATGGAGAAGTATTCCTTCAGTGCGAAGAATGCCAGCACCATCAGGGAGAGCAAGGAGACGATAGGGTTAAACAGTGTGGCAAGGCAGAAGATAACGAGCATACCCCACCAGGTTTTGATTTTGTTGCCGATGCCCGAATAGTCTTTGTCCGGCTGTAGCTTTGCAATGATTTTGTACACGATATGTATGACGAGTAATGCAGTGAATATTAAGGTTAATGTGAATAATGAACTGCTCACCGAAGGATCACCTGCTTGTCTAAAATAAGATTCCATAAAAGGGTACCTATGTTATTATGAAGGAATAGTGACCACATGATAAGGGGAAATTTTGTTATGACCGATCAACGCTCCATCTATATCCTGCTTACGAATACAGGAACCTTGTTTACCAAAGTCATTCAGAGTTACACCAAAGCACCCTATAATCATGCCTCAATCTCGTTTGACCGGGAATTATCCGAGTTATACAGCTTCGGTCGTAAACATCCAAGCAATCCGCTGAATGGTGGGTTTGTGAAGGAAGATATCCAGACAGGTACATACAGCAAATATCCGAACACGACATGTGTTATTTATGAGCTTCAGGTGACAGAACGTGAAGTGGAAAAAATGAAACGTGTGCTACATATCTTCATCCGTAGCCGCCAGAAATATATGTACAACCTGCTTGGCGTCATTGGCATTACGCTGAAAGAGCCAGTGGAGTTTAGCAACTCCTACTTTTGTTCACAGTTCGTAGCAGAAATATTACAGCGATCCGGAATCAAGCTGTGGAACAAGCTGCCCGCCTTGGTGACCCCGGACGATTTTCGCCAAAGTGAAAGACTCGCGCTCGTATATGAGGGGAAGTTGGGTGAGTATAAGCCGGCAAACAAGGATCAGGACGAGGGAGAATAATATGAGATGAAAAAGCCTGCTGCCATGGATTACTGGCTAACAGGCTTTTTGTGTAGCATGGCGTATTCTAAAGTATGAATCGAGAGATTTGTTATCCGTTATTCAACATGTGTATTGTGCAAATGAACAATGAATTTCGTCTGTTCATCAATATATCTTTGCTTCTCCAGCAACTATAATGAAAGCGTGTTCAACAAGTGCATGGGGGGCAATGGACAATGGAACCTTTAACAATTAGCTGGATCGGCGCACTGGCAGGGCTTGCTATTGCGATCATACTGATTCTGAAGAAACTGAATCCAGTCTATTCTTTATTTTTGGGAGCAATTGTAGGCGCTTTAATTGGCGGAGCGAATCTAGAGGAGACTGTAAATATACTCGTAAATGGTACACAAAGTGTCATGGGCACCGTCCTACGTGTACTAGCTGCTGGGGTGCTTGCAGGAGTCATGATGGAGTCAGGTGCAGCCGAGACCATTGCACAGGCTATCGTACGGAAGTTTGGCGGCAGTAAGGCGATTCTCGCCTTGGCTTTGGCAACGATGATCATTACTGCGGTTGGTGTATTTATCCCTGTCGCTGTTCTAATCGTAGCGCCGATTGCGCTATCCGTAGGTAACAAAATGGGTATCTCCAAGCTTGCGCTGCTGTTAGCCTTATCCGGCGGTGGTAAAGCGGGGAATATCATTTCTCCGAACCCGAACACGATTGCTGCGGCACGAGGGTTCGATCTGGATCTTAGCAATGTGATGTTGGCTGGAGTGATTCCAGCCATCTGCGGATTAATTGTAACCGTTATCGTAGCTTCAATGCTTAAAGGCAAAGGTGTGATGGTCTCTGACCAGGAAGCAGAGCAAGGAGAGGTGGATACATCCCAATATCCACCTCTGAAGAAAGCGATTGTGGCACCGTTGGTAGCGATTATTTTGCTCATGATCAATCCGATCGGTTCAATTACAGGCATTGGAGCACTGTCTACGTTCAAAGTGGACGCAATGTACATTCTCCCGATTGCGGGAATCATCGGTATGCTGGCGATGGGACAGAGCAAGAACATTGTGAAGTATACAACGTCGGGACTGAACAAAATGACGGCGACAGTACTCATCCTGGTAGGTGCCGGGGGGATTGCAGGGTTGATCTCCGCATCGGATCTATCAGGTCAAGTCGTTAGTCTAATAGAAGCGTCTGGTATATCCGGTACCTTCCTGGCACCAATCGCTGGCATTCTGATGGCAGCAGCGACAGCATCAACTTCGACAGGTGTTATTCTCGCAACAGGATCATTCGGCGATGCAATCTTGAACATGGGGACAGCTCCGCTAGCTGCGGCTGTGATGGTTCATACGGGTGCAACGGTCATCGATTCCCTGCCACAAGGTAACTATTTTCATGTGTCTGCTGACAGTATGAAGATGACAATTCGACAACGGATGGGTGTCATACCTTATGAAGCGATTGTTGGTGGTACGATGGCTATTGTGGCTACATTGCTATATGGATTTATCCTTTAAGAGCTTGTTTACTAGACGCACTTTAATCATATGGATGGGGTGAGAGGAATGGGAGAAAAGAGAGAAAATACATTTGTACTGGCACCAGACTCATTCAAGGAAAGCATGACAGCCAAAGAAGTATGTGTGGCGATGGAAAAAGGATTGCGCAAAATCTACCCAACAGCACGTTATATCCATGTACCCATGGCTGATGGAGGCGAAGGGACGGTACAATCGCTTGTGGATGCTTCTGGTGGCACGATTCACTTTCAAGAAGTACAGGGTCCATTGGGTCAGAAGGTCATGGCACAGTATGGTATTCTTGGAGATGGAACAACGGCAGCGATTGAGATGGCCTCGGCCAGCGGTATCCATCTCGTGGCTCCAGAGATGCGTGATCCACTTCGCACAACGACGTACGGAACAGGAGAACTGATTCGGAAATGTCTTGATCAAGGCATTCGTAAAATTATTATCGGGATTGGCGGCAGCGCCACTAACGATGGGGGTACAGGTGTGGCTGAGGCGCTTGGTGTAAAATTTTTGGATGCCCAGGGTATATCTCTTGAACGTGGTGGAGGTTCGCTTAACCGATTAGCGCATATTGACGTGTCGGGCTTAGATCCACGTCTACAGGAAGTGGAGTTCATCGTTGCCTGCGATGTGACGAACCCACTCTGTGGTGAACACGGCGCCTCACGGGTATTTGGCCCACAGAAGGGTGCTACGCCGGAGATGGTGCAGCTATTGGATGCAAACCTGTCTCATTATGCAGATGTAGTAAACCAACAGCTGCATAAGGATATTCGAGATGTACCGGGTGCGGGTGCAGCAGGTGGTTTGGGAGCAGGGCTTCTCATTTTCACGCAAGCTACATTACGCAAAGGCATTGAGATCGTGATTGAATATACAGGTTTACGCGAAAAACTAGTTCATGCAGATATCGTATTTACAGGCGAAGGCGGCATTGACTTTCAAACGAAGTTTGGCAAAACGCCTTACGGTGTGGCCCAAGCGGCCAAAGAAATAGGGAACCCGGTTATTGCTATCGCAGGATATGTGGGTGAAGGGATTGAGACTCTGTACACAGAAGGCATTGATGCCGTGTTTGGCATTGTGCCAGGAGCAGCGGATTTAGATACACTCTTGCGGGAAGGCTCAGCGAATGTGGAGCGTACCATGGAGAACATCGCACGGGTGTTGAGGCTTGGTCTTCTACCATCATAGAACGGGATAACAGCAGAATAAAGATCAGAAGAGACGGATGGCGAAATGAAAGCCTGCATGATGGGGCAATTTGCATCCGTCTTTTGGGTGCCTCAATCTACCGATAAAACGCGAGTAACCCGTGAGTAAGCTCAATAAGTTCGAGCCAGTTACGCGGGTCTTTGCCCGTAATAGATTGTATGCGTTTGAGCCGGTATTGTAGCGTGTTGCGATGGATGTTGAGGTCATCGGCTGTGGTAGTCATGCTACCACTATGATGGATAAAGCTACGTAACGTCTCAAGTAGATCGGCAGTGTCCTCTAGCTTACTGACAATGTTGGATTGATTAGTTAAGTTGGCAGCGCTAAAACGTATGAGAAACTGCACATCATCGTACCGTGTTAGAGGGGACGCGGGGCGAAGTGCCATCAGGATGTTCATGGCGGATCTTGCCTGCTCGTAACAGCGTGCGATATTGGATTCTCGTCTACTAATAGAGATCAAGGCTTGAGGTCGATCCTGCTGGAATTGCTGGATGACCGTATCTACCTCTGATTCATTCTGAATGAGCACCAACTGCGCATCCCCTGCATCCTCCAGTGTAAACCAAGGGTAAGGCAGCAAGGTTTTATAGGCTTCCGTGTTAAACTGTGGCGATTCCCCTTGGAATCGAATGTATATAAGGATTGTAGGCAATTGCAAATCGATATGATATTGCAGCGCTTCTTTCCTCATTTTCTGTGAATAGGAACCAGAATGGTTAAGAAGTCGTTCCAAAAAAGCCTTTTTGCGTGAAGCTTCATGAGCCAGATTCTCCAGTTGATTGCGCTGTTCAATAAGAAGGGATACGGTAGTACGCACGATGTTGCAGAATGGACGGACCTCATCTGGATGCCCTGATATGCCAATCACACCCACTAGCTCATTGCTAATGATAATAGGCTCGTTCGTACCCATTTTCTCTAACCGGCCATCTTGCCACACTTCAACCATGGTTCTTGTCGTTAATGCTCGAACAGCTCCCTGATGAATGGAACCTACGCGCTCACGCTGTCCACTACCAATAATAATTCCTTGTTCATTCATAATATTAATGTTGTAGGGGATGTCCTGCATCATTTTATCGACGATATCCTGTGCCTGTTTCTCCGAAAGCTGCAACATATCCGTTCCTCCTTCATCAGGTAGCCGACCAGTGTATTATCCCTGATCCCTAATGTCTGTTCATTTCTGTTTAGCCCTGTTAATCATTGTGCAACTGAACGAAATTATAGACGATGGATAGGGCTTACACAAGCGAGGCTTCTTTGAAAGAGGGATATATAATGACTCATCCTATTTTCTATATCACTGTTTGTTCATAACAAACTCCTCCATCACCTTCGTGTCTCTATTGACACGTAGATAATCAAGATGTGATTTTCCCCAACCACACATATCGTCCAAAAGAGTCCCTATAGTCTGTCCATGTTCAGAATCGGTCCAGAGCGTTTTACTACAATACAAGTAACACTGAACAGGAGGACAGAATACATGTTATTCAAGCGGTTTATCAGTTTAATGTTGGTCATAGTTATGTTGGTGCCACTCATTAATGTGGGGGCGTGGCCAGTGCAGATGAATTAACACCTCGCGAGCGTATTAATGAGCAGAGAAATGATTATTTCCTGAACAATGATCCAAGTATAATCTCAACTGTGCAGAGTATTTTGGAGGAGCCGGGGTTCATTAATCTACCAGATGACTATAGCTTGTTAACCGATAGTCAGAAATCGGAGATTGCCGAAGGTGTGATGAGTTTTATCTCAGACAACGTCCAGTATTCGGAGGATCGCCAGGTTGGATATATCTTTAACCTTCTATACCATTTGGCAAAACTTACGAAACAAGCGGATGCAAATACATTTCAACAAACGTCCACTTCATTATATGAATTGTTCGGAGAAGTCGATGATTACTTCCTGAATGTTAGTGATCAGGACTTGAATCAACTTCGTACGGCGAGCAGTTCGTACAGCTTGTTAAGAGGTGTAGATCAAGCATTGCTTGTCAATACAGCGTATTCTAAGTACGCAAGAGCAAACTTGGGTAATCCTATCTCTTATGGAACCAAGCTAAGCTTTATGACGACGCAGTTAGCGCTTTTTGATGGCGTGAATGGTACAAGTGTTAGTTCTGCTTTAAACAATCTTTATAACGTATACATCGCTAACCAAGATTATATACAGAATCATGATAGCAGCTTTCCACCATTTGCATTCAATTTGAGTAAAATGTCGGAGATTGTTAATGCTAGTGAGCTTGGTGAATTGGCAGATTGGATCATTGATAACAGACCAGTGAGTGGATACTATGACAACATTGCTCAAGTGCAGTCGGCATTTGATTCGTTTTTTGCCGATGCACCGTGGTTGGATCAGTATAACGAATTCAAAAAGACCGCTAGAAGGACTAACCCAGAGGATATCCAGCAAGCTATAGCGTTCTTTAGCGACGAGCAGTTCGTAGTGTTACCTGATTTTAAATCCCTGACTACTGAAGATCAGCAGGCTGTGGCAGATTACCTATTGCGAATTGACCCACCAACAGGGGGATACGCCAACCAAGGGCAAGTTCAAATTATGGTGGAAGTCGCTATGCGCGCACTCGATGTGATGCACCAGATCGGGGAGCCAACTGCTAAGACTGCGCTTGATGCATTTTATACCAAACAAGCAGAACGTGCTAATTACTTTAATGAAGCGGTTGATCGAGAAGAGTTCTATCGTCTTGTTAACATGTATCTAACTTCCTCTGATCTAGAAAAGCGTATGACAGCATACCGATTCGAACTGAGACTCAGTACAAGCTCAGCGATCAATCGTGTAATGGGCGAAACGGAATCAGCGGTAGAAGGAACCCCATACCTTAATCTGGTTGAGACGAAAGCAGATATGAAAGATACAATTGAGAAAATTGTTTATATGCAGAGCAAGGTCGAAGTATACAACATCGATAATCCGACCAAACCGATGGAGAAATTCCCGCTAGACTTTAGTGATTACAATACGATGACTAGCACAGAAAAGAATGAGTTGGCCCAACAAATGTTGGAGAAACGTCCGAATGCAGGATATCTAACCTATGCAGCTATTCAAAATGCTTTTAATCAATATTTGAATCCGGATATCGATAATGGTAATAAATATGATTTGCGTGATGTGAACTATGCAAGAGAGGACGAAGATACGGCTGATATGATCATGGCTATAGAACATCTCGAGGATATCACCTTACCTCAGGAATATTCTAACTTCACGCCAGAACTAAAAAAATATGTAGCTAGATTCTTGATCTATCAAGTTGGGGAAGACTATGAAAAAGAGTCACAAGTTCAATATATGATTGAGCTTGCTGTACAGGCACAATTAGTCTGGGAGCAGAAGGAACTGGGTGTTCTTCAGGATAAACTAGATGTTCTAGCCCAGTCTTTGTCCGATGGTCTTAAGCATTTCAATGATCGTAAAACAGAGAGTCTGCAGGATGTCGGACAGCGTTATCTTGATCTCGGTAAAGTGAATAAACCTGTATTTGCATATACGTTTTTGCACTTATTGGTGAAGGAGCGGTTGGAAGGAACATCAGCAGGGGAAATTCCCAACCCTGAGTTCATTCTTGGACTTCTCTCCGCACCGTTCGAACCGATTGAGAATGCTATTACGGTAGATCAAATGAACGAGTGGCTTGATACAACGATGAAAAATCAGTTGAGTGGTGAACAATTTTTCCATGGCAAAAAGATCGACTTCTCAGGCTCACTTAATCTATCCAGAAGAGCGGACCTTAGCAATGAAGGCAAAAAGGAACTGGCGGACTGGGTTCTGGAGCATAAAGAGGACGGTTATGAGAGTGCTTCGCACTTGCAATATGTGATTGACTCATTCTTCACCGCTCCTAATGTAACAGCAGACAACACGAATAAGAGATTGATTGGCCTAGAGCCTACAATGGAAATTTCTTTTGATGGCGGTGTTCATTGGCTTGATCTAGCATCGATTGACCGTTTGGATTTCAATAGAAATGTGACAGTGCTGGTACGTTATAAAGCGATCAGTGTTGAGATGCCAGGGCGTGCTCTGAAATTTGTCTTTACAGCGAAAGAATCAGATGGTGGTAACACAACAACACCAACTAATCCATCAACGCCTAGCCCATCTACGTCAACACCGTCTACCGGGTCATCAAGTACAACACCTGCTCCAGCTACGAAACAGGAACAGATTGTTGTAGATGTGAACGGTGTTAACGGCACCAACTTGACCAAGACACCGATTACTCGCACAACTGAAACGAATGGTATAATCAAAGATTTGGTGAAAATGAGTGAAGCGATTGCCAAGGAATCGGTGGAAAAAGCGAAGCAGCTTGGAACAGACACAGCACGTATTGTCATTCCAGATGCCCAAGATGCTGTGTCCGAGACACGGATTGAACTGCCAAAAGCAGCCGTTAAGGCACTGAATGATGGTGCGCTTAAACTTGAAATTTCTACAGGCAATGTCGTGATATCTGTTCCGACGAGTTCGATTGCTGGATTCGATCAAGACTTGTATTTCCGCGTCGTTCCATTGAAGTTGGAATCAGAGCGTAAGGAAGTAGAAGAGCGTGCGAAGAAGGAGCGGTTGATTCAAGAGATTGCTCCCAATACGAACGTGCGTGTACTGGCTCGTCCAGTTGAGATTGAAACCAATATGCAAAGCAGAGAAGTTACGTTGACATTACCACTGCGTAATAGCTTGCCAACAGATCCAGCTGCGCGTCAGCAAGCATTGGACAACCTGGCGATCTACATCGAACACAGTGACGGTACCAAAGAATTGATTCAAGGTAAACTGGTGAAACTCAAAGATAATAGTGAAGGTATAGAGTTTACTGTAACCAAATTCAGTACGTTCACACTTGTCGTTGTGGATGGCTTGAAAGCTTCGCAAAGTTCACAGCTTCCATACATTCAAGGCTTTGGGGCAGACTTCCGTCCAGATGCGTTGGTAACACGTGCGCAAATGGCGGCTATGCTGGCTCGCAACCTGACGGATGAAGCAGGATCAAGCTCTGCTGCTAGTGTGAACTACACGGATGTATCTGCAACGCATTGGGCAACAAGTGAGATTCAGAAGGCTCAATCCGCAGGTATCATGAACGGGTTGAACACTACACAATTTGCGCCGGAAGGCTCCATTACCCGTGCACAGATGGCAACGATTGCGTATCGTTGGATGCAGCAACAACAAGCAAGTCCAACTGTCGGTGCTGCAGCAGAAGTTACGTTCACGGACGTATCAGCAGACCTGTGGGCATCGGATGCGATTGCTTATGTTCAGTCTGCAGGCTTAATGGTTGGTTATAGCGACGGTACGTTTAAGCCCAATAGCAAGCTTACACGTGCTGAAGCTGTAAAAGTTCTGAATGTGCTGTTCAATCGCGCACCACGAACTGGAGTGGTGACACCTTCATTCAACGATGTACCAGCAACACACTGGGCATATGCAGACATTGAAGCGGCAGCGCAAAAATAATATTTTCACAGGTCAACAGGTGATAGGATCGTAGGAGAAAATAGAGCTGTTCCAAGTGCCATATCGTGGCGAGGGACAGCTCCTTTTTGCGTTTACATATAACCCAACAATGGCTCGTGTGACTAAACAATGATTTGTCAAACCATCGGATTGTGATGCTTCCCAATCTAACGAACCGAGGAGACGCTATTGGCAGCAAATTTGACAAACTGAATATCTAACGAATCATAGCGACATTATTCCACTGTAAACGTAGAAGATTGGGCTACTTTGGAAGCCTTCTTTTACCAATAACTTCTCTCAGGTTCGTTATAATCGGTATCTCAGCTTTATCGGTCATATAAGACTTGTTAGATTCGTTAGCGCTGTGCCCATCCAAGTCGTGATGCTCAACAGGCAGTTTGCTACTCTTAATCGGGGGATTCCGGACATTATCGTAAAATATTCATTCTTCCGCAGAGCTTGGATAGAAGCTACCCTCTTGCAGTTGGTTTACAAATCCCTGAAGCCAAATATAATATTGCTCCGCATGTTGAAGC
Organism: Paenibacillus sp. DCT19; assembly: GCF_003268635.1. Taxonomy (NCBI): domain Bacteria; kingdom Bacillati; phylum Bacillota; class Bacilli; order Caryophanales; family Paenibacillaceae; genus Paenibacillus; species Paenibacillus sp. DCT19. The sequence goes on along the minus strand of NZ_CP029639.1, from coordinate 6,468,036 downwards.
TTGTGCAGGTCACGCAGTGCTTCATTCCGGTCTTCAGGTAAGGTATGTTCTGACAGGATGATCGCTGACAGATCAGGAATGACTTCTCGTATCCCCTCTAACATCACATCCACTTCCCGCTGTAGCTTCGATCCGAAGAAGTTCTGAAAGGTTCGGTAGAAGTCCGTTTCAGCCAAGTACTGATCCTGACGATCCTTTTTCTCATCTAGCTTATATATCATCTGTGATTCCGTAAGTGAACGAACAGCGTAGCTCATATTGCTTTTACTCATGTTCATAGAGGTCTTCATTTCTTCAAGTGTCATGGGTCGATCTTCAAAATACATAATTCCATACAACTTACCAAACGTATGATTAACTCCATATAGATCCATCGTGTTCGCGATGGCGTCGATGACCTTCTCCCTTAGCTCATACCGATCGGGCAATGAAGAATGATTCGGGTTCCCGGTAGTTTCTTTCACCACAATGTCACCTCAAGTTTATGATAGCGTTCCCACTAGCCTCTTCATATTTTAAATGACTTGTCCTAATTTTAACATAACCCTGAAATAGATTTTTCAATACGAGTGTACAATCATTTTTGTACGGAATAAATAAAAAATCGTTTCATGCCAAATATTTCTAAAGGATTAAAGAAAAATTGAACATAAGGAGTGGGGAATTGCGATTAAAGCTATGGAGGGAGTCTGAAGCGGTATTATTCACGTTGCCGGCTCTAATCCCGTTGCTGGTTTTCTGGCTGGGGCCTCTCGGATATATCGTTTATCTCAGTTTCACCGATTGGGACTTCATGAGCCCAGATAAGTTATTCGTTGGTTTAGATAATTACAGCTATCTGCTGACCAACTCTGAATTCTATCAATCTTTGAAAGTGACGTTGTTATTCGGGCTAGGGAGTGTCATTCCAACCATCGTTGGTGGACTAGCACTGGCTATGCTCATGAATAGCAAAATCAAATCAACTGGAATCTTCCGCACATTACTCTTCTCGCCTTGGGTAACGCCAACGGTTGCGGTATCCATCGCATGGTCTTGGATCTTCGAGCCAGAGGTAGGGCTTGCTAATCTTATGCTGGGCTGGGCAGGAGTATCTCCTATTGGATGGTTGCGTGACGCAAACTGGGCACTGGTTGCCGTGCTAATCGTTACCCTGTGGAAGTCGATTGGCTGGGCGATGGTGTTCTATCTGGTTGCACTGCGCAACCTGCCCTCTGATCTGCTCGAAGCGGCTTCTATTGATGGAGCAGGGAGTTGGGATAAGTTCCGAAGTATTACGTTGCCACTAATCTCACCAACGACGTTCTTCCTTTCCATTATTCTGACGATTCAGTCTCTTCAGGCTTATGACCAGATTAACGTCATGACTCAGGGTGGACCAGCGGGATCGACCAGAACGTTGCTGTATATGTATTACCAGTCTGCATTTGAATCCTTCAATGTGGGTGAGGCTTCATCCATCGCCGTTGTAATTATTCTGATCTGCGTACTGCTCTCGGGAGTATCCTTCCTGCTTGGCAGACGTTTGGTGCACTACTAATGACAATGACGATGCCTAATAAGAAGATTCAGAAAAGGATGAAGCGCAAGGAGATGCAGAATGTGTCGGTAAAATTGAAAATAAGTAAACTCATCCGCTATCTGTTATTAGCCATTATTGCGCTAGGTACAGCATTTCCTTTCTATTGGATGGTCATTAGCGGATTCAAAACAAATGATGAGATCTGGCAATTCCCGCCGACCTTCTGGCCGGAGACATTCCTATGGAGCAATTACGTGGATGCTTGGAATGCCGCACCATTTGCTCGTTACATTTTGAACAGTACCGGGGTAGCCTTGGCAATCTGTCTATTCCAGATCGTCAACTCCAGTATGATGGCATATGCGCTTACTCATATGAAATTCCGCCTCAAAGGGACACTAACCTCCTTAATTCTGGTGGGTTATATGATACCGAGTACGGCTGTGTATCTGCCGAGTTACATGGTACTTAGCGAGCTTAATTTGCTCGATTCCTACACAGGCTTGATTGTATCCAACTGTGTTAGTGTGTTCTCGATTTTCCTAATCCGCCAAGCGTTCATGCAGGTCTCTCATGAATTGGTAGAAGCCGGACAGCTGGATGGTGCATCCCATTTCCGGATTTTATGGACCATTATCGCGCCACTTGTTCGATCCAGCTTCGCCGTAATGGTACTGATCACGTTTATCGAGCAGTACAACAACTATTTCTGGCCGATGCTGATCACCAAAGACCCTGATCTGCAGCTAGTATCGGCTGGTCTGAGAAGCTTCTTCGTCGAAGGCGGGGCATATGGACTGGCGTGGCCGCAAATTATGGCTGCGAGTGCCTTCACCATCGCACCACTCCTTGTTCTCTTCTTGTTCACTCAGAAAACGATCATGCAAAGTGTCAATATGACGGCTGGTGTGAACAAGAACTGATACGAATCACCGAACACCCTGCATCAACTAGATACATGCTATTAACCGTACTAACCAACATTTCACCTAAACGGGAGGAACAACAATGAAGTGGAGTCAAGCGAACATGACATGGAAAAACAGACTGAGGTCAAACTGGAAGGGTGGTATGTCCCTCGTACTGGCGGCAAGTTTTGCTCTGCTGACAGCTTGTGGATCATCGGCACCAGCGGAGTCCGATACAACGGCTGCTGCAAGTGGAACAGAGACTCAGGCGAAGGCGCCAGTAGAAATTGAATTCTGGTATGGTCTCGGTGGTAACCTGGGCGACAATATGAAGAAGACGATTGATGCGTTCAATGCTTCCCAGGACGAAGTCGTTGTCAAAGGAATTGTACAGGCAGACTACACAGAGACGGAACAGAAGCTGCAAGCAGCGATTGCTTCCAAGAAGGTTCCAGCGGCTGTACTGAGTGCCAACATCGACTGGGCGCGCAAAGGCTACTACGCACCAATGGATGAGATGATCGCAGCGGATTCGAATTTCCAAAAGGATGACTTCATTCAAACGTTCCTGAACCAAGGAGAAGTGGACGGCAAACAATACTTCCTGCCAATGTACGGAACAACTCAAATCATGTATTACCGTATGGATACGCTCAAAGAGAACGGAATCGACCCGGCAAGCCTGACGTCATGGGAGAAGCTTGCTGAGGCCGCAGCGAAAATGAGCAAACAAGAGAATGGCAAGACCACCTTCTACGGCTGGCAACCGATGTGGGGCAAAGACAACATGATTGATGCCGTAATGGGTAAAGGTGGACAGATTCTTAGTGAGGATGGCAAGACGGTTATGATCGATTCCCCAGAGTGGATCGAGACATGGGATCTGTTCCGTAAATGGATTCATGAAGACAAGATCATGGGCATCGAGTACGGTGGTCAAGGTTGGGAATATTGGTACAAAACGATTGATAATGTGATGAAAAATAAAGCAGCAGGCTACACGGGCTCCAGTGGTGACCAAGGTGACCTGGACTTCAGTATTGTCGCTGCAATGCAACAACCAGGCTGGGAAGGTATTGGTGAAGGTAAGCCAGTTGCCAATGCAATTTTGGCAGGTATCCCGGCAGCAGCAAGTCCTGAGCAACAACAAGCAGCGTACAAATGGCTGACGTACTTCTCTAAGACTGAAAACACGGCTGCATGGTCGATGAACACAGGTTATATCGCAGTTCGTCAATCCGCTCAAGATGATCCAGAGTTCAAGAAGTTCAGTGAAGAAAATCCACAAATTACAGTACCACTTCAACAAGCAGCTCATGCATCCGCTCCATTCCGTGATCCAACGGGTGGTAAGATCAATGATGCATTGAAGGATGCAGCAGATAAAGTGCAGATCAACAACGTTCCTGCAGCAGAAGCACTGAAGGAAGCGAAAGAGAAAGCTCAGAAAGAGCTTGATCGTATCACGAAGTAAGGCTGAGCTAAGCTACCTTTCAGCTGTAGATCTAGAATAACTTAATCAGTATTGATACGGGGATTATATCAATAACAAAAGCAATCAAGCCGGGAGGGCGGTATATGCAAGATGTACCGTCCTTTCGGTTCATTACGATGGTAGATAAGGAGTTTATCAGATGCAACAAGAGGAGACGTATGTAGGTGGATCGCCTCATCCGATTCAAGCAGTCCTATTTGACAAAGACGGGACTTTACTTGATTTTACAGGTATGTGGGGTTCTGGACCGATTGTGTGCTTAATGACTTTAGAGAACGGTTGGCTGCTAGAGATATGCATATCGATGCGGCTAATATTCCACAGATCTGGGGCACATTCCATGATGAGCAGGGACATATGAACGGATATGATGTACGCGGGCCACTCGCCATGGGAACGATGGATGAAGTATATGCCGTGCTGACCTGGCATGGATACCGCGCAGGATTGAGCTGGGCTGAAGCCAAGATCATGGTGCGAGATTGCTTGGCGCATGCAGAGGAAGCGATGGAGATTCATCGCCCAGCACATCCGTTACCGGGTGTTCGTGAATTTCTAGAGCAATGCCGTAATCAGGGCGTGGTATTGGGGGTTGTGACAGCCGACGACACCCATAGTGCGGTTAAGCATCTGCAATGGATGGGGCTAGATGCATTCTTTGACGTGGTAATCGGTACGGATCTCGTGGATCGTGGCAAACCTTTTCCCGATATGGTGTCGCTCGCCTGTGAGAAGTTGGGTATACCTGCATCGCGGGTCTTGGTTATTGGTGATACGGATGGTGATATGGAGATGGCGCGCGCGGCTGGTGCAGCTTATAAGATTGGAATCGGAGAACCGGGGCGACTTACGCTCGCAGATCGAACGATTCAGTCATTTCATGAGCTTCTGAATGGTGGTTTGGCGAATGACTAATGCTCAAACGTATCTGGGTTGGGTGCTGCTCGCCCTTGCCATTGGACTGGAGCTGAGTGCCACCATTTTGCTCAAAGTATCGGATGGTTTCTCTCGTTTATGGCCTTCGGTGATGATGTTTGTCTGTTATGGAGCAAGCTTTACGTTCCTCAATTTTGCAGTGAAATATATGCCTCTAGCGGTGGCTTATGCGATCTGGTCTGGCGTGGGGATTACACTTATTGGTATTGTGGGTCATTACTATTTTGGCGAACGTCTTCGGTTGACTTCTATGGTATGGATTGGCTTTATTCTGATCGGCATTATTGGACTGAAATGGAGTGATTCCTGATGAAAAATGAACATTTGCCTGAGCTGCCTCTTGCCAGCTTTCAAGTGATTACGGATACGCATGTACGAGACGATGCAGATCATATTCATAACCGACATTTGGTGCAGGCCTTGGCGGATATAGCAACCTTCAGTCAAGGAAGCAGTGGCATTATGCATGTTGGCGATGTGACAGATCGAGGTCTACCGGCTGAGTATCGTGAACTTGAGCGCATACTGAAGCAACACGCTGAGAACCTACCTGATATCCGCTACACGGTAGGAAACCATGATATTGGCGCTATCGTGTTTCAAGACCCTCCGCTGTTTCTGGTGGGCATGACGTCTTCCGAAGTAGCAGGTCTGTTAGAGCAAGATGAACATGTGGAGCCCACGATAACGCAAACGAAGGCTGAATCGGCTGCACTGGTCGAGCAGTTATCCCGCGGTTTGTATACTATTCAGCCTCCTCCGGATGGAGAGTCTCTTCTTTCGGAAGTTGAGTCAATCACGGTTGCTGAATTGTGGCATCGTCGGTTGAGCGATTTTGAAGCCACTACTGGGGTGAAACGTTCTTATCACGATCACTGGATTGATGGGTATCATTATATCTTCTTAGGTACGGAGCAGCCTCATCCGAAGGATTGCGAGTTATCTGCCGAACAATTGGTATGGCTTGAGCTTACGTTGTCTGAGCATGCAACGGCAGATCGCCCGATTTTCCTGTTCCTGCACCAACCACTCATGAACACGGTAGCGGGATCAATGAAGGAACAAGGATGGTACGGGGTGAATCAGGATGCTGAGCTTAAGGCGATTCTAGCCCAGTATCCGCAGGCTATACTTTTCACAGGTCATACCCACTGGCAGTTAGAAGCACCGCGTACAATGTATGATGGAGAAGGGCACATGCCAACGATGTTTAATGCATCTTCTGTCGGTTACCTCTGGACGGATCAGGATGAGCATCTGGAGGGTAGCGAAGGGCTCCACGTAGAGATTTACAAGGATCGGGTCGTTGTGAAGGGACGCAACTTCGTGACAGGTGAATGGATTGAGGGTGCGGAGTTTACGGTACATTATCCGGTATTAGATTAATCATGAGGCAATCATAAGTATCATAAGTGAGCAGAAGCGGTTCACATGTTGTGGGTTAGTCTACGTTAAAGGGTCATCCTTAGATAAGGGTGGCTCTTTTAGTTTAAGGTAGATTATGCCATTCTAATTTTGGTACAGTGTAGGTTGGATTGGTTTAGCTTGGATACGCTACATCTGAATCATGCATACAGCATGACCCGCCAAGACAATAGTGCTCACGGTCGTTCCTCGAAATTACGGAGAAAGGAGGTTAGATCAATGAAAGGTCATAAATTAATCGGGAGTATATTGGTTGTGAGCTACATTAGTGTGATGTTTTCTTCCCAGAGATCGGCGACATTTTTACTGTTGATGCCATTAGTTGCGTTCACAATCTTTCTATTTCTGGAAGTTACACGCACAGGCAAGATTAATACGTCTCTCTTCCTTTATTGGATGGTTACAGTGTCCCTACTATTAATACATATCAGTCTGATCGTATCGGGTGTTTCTTTTAAGGGTTAGATTAGATCATACAAAGGTGGAACTTACGAATGCCGCAAGACAGAAGTTACAGTTTGAAAGAGGTAGTTAGACAACTAGGATTAATACTGCTACTGCCTGCAATCTTTTTTATCATTACATCCTTAATATTAGAAATGTTAGACGTGAAAAATGTAGATACAGCGTTTGTATTCATATTGTTTCAAATCATAACTTATACGTGGTTTCTTGCGCTTAATCCAAGGTTCAGAGAATACATACGTGATCCACTATGCTCCAAAGTAAAGATAAGAACAGCCGCCTTATATATCATCGCTGGATTCGTATTATTGGCTTTAACTTCAGTGCTAATCTTAGGAACTGGAATAGAAACAAATGAGGGTCAGCGTCATCTCTTCGAATCGAGTGATCTTCGTTCAGCCGTGACGTTTCAAAATATCTTTGTTATTTTAGCCATTTCTATAATTATTCCGTTCTTCGAGGAACTGTTATTTAGAGGATTGCTCTTTACAACGATCTCAAATAAATATGGAACATGGTGGGCATTAATCATATCTTCGGTGGTCTTTGGTATGCTACACGGTGGTGTTTTTATAGCGACTTCCATCTTTGGTCTTATATTTGGCTATATATTTTACAAAACAAAATCACTGCTCCCAGGGATAATACTTCATATCATCTGGAACTCGTTAAGTGTGTTTCTCACATAAGACACGCCTACAGAAAGGTCAAATTTATATAAGAAAGTTCCACGTGAAACGTAGTAGCAGAGCGGAATCTGGGTAAAGTTGTAAATGGGTGCCACAACGATTTATACTCAAATAGATACACATGCGGATTACTTAACGTGCGTTATCAAAGTGCGGAATTTTTTGAACAACCTATTAAAATGTTAGTTTAACCTATCCATGGAGAGGAAGTAGAAGCGGCATGAGAGAACTTCAAGTTGAAACGAAGTATGGTACAGTTCAAGGCAAGCTTTTGCATGGTACACGTGTGTGGAAAGGTATCCCGTATGCCAAACCGCCAGTAGGTGAGTTGCGTTTTCAAGCGCCAGTACCACCGGAATCATGGGATGGAATCAGACAGGCTACACAATTTGGGCCTGAGAATATACAGCCTCGCCACGAATCAGATTGGACAGGTGGGCAACGTCCAGTGGAGTCAGAGGACAGTCTATATCTGAACATCTGGGCACCGGAAAAAGAAAGCTCGCAATCCCTACCTGTAATGGTATGGATTCATGGGGGCTCATTCGTATCGGGCTCAGGCAGTCAGCCGATGTACGATGGGACACAATTGGCTCATCGAGGCGATATTATCGTTGTCACCATCAATTATCGACTTGGGCCACTTGGTTTTCTGCATATGGCTCCACTCGGTGAGTCCTATGTAACGAATGCAGGTCTGCTTGATCAGGCCACCGCCCTACAATGGGTGAAGGACAATATCTCAGCGTTTGGCGGGGATGCAAACAATGTTACGGTATTCGGAGAATCGGCAGGTAGCATGAGCATTGCAGCTCTAATGGCTATGCCTGCTGCGAAAGGATTGTTTAACCGTGCCATCATGCAAAGTGGGGCTTCACAGTTCATAACCGCGGAACAAGCATCTGCGATGCGTGAAGGGATGTTGAAGATTCTTGGCGTTGAGCCAGACAATCTGCAAAAACTGAGAACTATTCCGGCAGAGGAGATTATCGCAGCAGGTCAGACCCTTAAACAGCAGATCGGTGCTGGGATGGCTCTGTTATTCCAGCCTGTACTGGATGGCAATACGCTACCTCAGACCCCACTTGAAGCGGTGAACGCGGGTTCTGCGCAGGACATTCCTGTATTGATTGGAACAACATTGCATGAAGGTGCGCTATTTATCCAGCCACATGTGCCTTTCTCACCCGAGATTGATATGGTACAAGGTGTGGACTTTATGGCACCAGATCTGGAGAACCGTGTGGCCATTGCAGACAGTTATCCCAAAACGGCAGATGGCCAAGCTCAGGTCATGACAGATCTCTTCTTCTGGCGTTCATCGTTACAATATGCGGCAGCTCAGCAGAAGCACGCATCCGTCTGGATGTATCGCTTCGATTGGGTGATGCCAGAGCATCCATTGTTAAAAAGAGCCATTCACAGCATTGAAATGTTCTTTGTGTTCAATACATTACCTGTATTGAAATTCATGAATGCTGAGCCAGACGAGGCAGCGGCAGAGCTTGCGCTCAAGGTACAGGATGCCTGGATTTCCTTTGCCAAGCACGGTAAGCCAGAGACGGCGGGTATAGCTTGGCCTGCATATGAACAGGATCGCGCAACGTTAATTTTCAACCATGAGCTTGAAGTGGTGCATGATCCTGAAGCGTCTAAGCGGGAGCTACTAGGTCTATAAAGATATAACGGATATAACGTGGTATAACGAAGTCCGTTATCCTATTTTCCCTAAGAGTATGAATACCGCGGTGCACATTTGAATTTTCATATTTACAGGGCAGCTAGGTTGGAACAAGAATAAAGGCGACTTCCATGTACGATTGAATGGAAGTCGCCTTTTGTTATGCATCATGATGGAGACTAGCTCGGATAGAACACACAACACTTATTTCCTAGAAGCGCGTGTATGGGATACCTCGTCAAAGTAAAAGGAACGTTTACCTCCAGAGAACAGAACCATGAATACATGAATGATGAGAATCACCGAAACGATCATGTACAGCATAACCATCCCGACAGACAGCCAGATTAGATAAGGCTGAAGGAGTCCGTCTTGCGTATTTTTGAAGGCATAGTCATTAACCAACCGAATAATTGCAAATGACAGCCACGGAACGTAGAGTGCAATGAACCTTTTGAATATAGCGCTATATGAAGGTTCACCCGTTTGTTGATTAACATAACGGAATCGCAGGATGGCTGAGCCTGGAGTTACTCCATTTCGCAGCCATGGAATACAGAACAATACAATAAACATACCTAAAGAGGTATTCAACACATCGTTGATTACATTGGAATCGGTGAAGATCGACATCACATTGGAGATAAATACAATCACAATTCCATCAATCATTAATGCGAGCAATTGCGCCACAGGATATACGCGGTTCTGCTCCACAATCTGTTCGCTTTTCGCCTGGATGCTTGCCCGTGAAGGAAACAGCGCTAGAAGAATGGGAGCTGCGAAATATCCAAGTAGCGCTCCTGACGTGTTGGCTAACAGATCATCCACATCAAACAGACGATAAGGACAGGTGTAATAACCGTAGAGTCCAGTGAGCTGCGTTAGTTCGAAGAATAGGGAGAGTCCGAAGCCACTAAACAGGGCAACTTTCCAGTAAGATCTTTTTTGTAAAAAGTACCGAAGGTAAACACCCAGCGGCATAAGCAGTAGAATATTAAACAAAACTTGTAAGAACGCTCTACCCTGAATCATGCCAAGATAGGTGGAGGGCTGTGACCATACGATAGGTGTCTCGCGCATAATGTCCTTCACAAACGTGAACGGGACAAGGTTGTAATAGATCGAATCAGCCGCTTGCTGCGCACAGGTGTTTCGTGTGGATGGCAAAGGAAGGATGACGAGACAGTAGGCAGCCAGAATGTAGAAGATAAACGAAAAGCTAACGAAAAAGCGAGACCAGCTAAAAAAGCCGTCTTTGCGATAACCGTAGATCAGCCACGGAACAAGCAGGAACATGGACATGACGACGAAGATAGCCAATGCCGCCTGTACAGGAAATACATAGGAAGACATGAGTGAGAACTCCTTTATAACGTAAATTTAGGTCTGTGTATGTGACCCCTTAAGGGGAAAACTTCGTGAAAATTTGTTGCTCAGCGTGTTGTACTGGATAGTTATATGTTAAAGCGATACCCTTAATGTAAGGGATGATTGAACCTTAAATTTGGTTTAAATTCGGTGAGTTTACTTTGGGTATAAGGCGCGCCTGGGTGGAAGAATGTGGCGTAATCCCTTATACTTGCGGGGAAGCATATATAAGAATGGAGAGTTTAATACATATGTCGAATTTACCTAATTGCCCGAAATGTAATTCCGAGTACACCTACGAGGACGGAAACCTACTCGTTTGTCCAGAATGTGCTCATGAATGGTCTTTGGAAGCTGAGAATGAGAATACAGAGGATAGCAAAGTTGTGCGGGATGCGAACGGAAATGTGCTGAATGATGGTGATACGGTAACGGTCATCAAGGATCTGAAGGTAAAAGGCAGCTCACTCGTCGTGAAGCAGGGCACGAAGGTGAAGAATATCCGTCTGATCGACGGAGATCATGATATTGATTGCAAAATCGATAGCCTAGGTGCGATGAAGCTCAAGTCCGAATTTGTGAAGAAAATCTAGCAACATGTAAAAGAATGTTCAATTTCGCATATTGTGCGAACTGGATGTTCTTTTTTTATTATTAGTGCGTGTCGATAAAAAATGAACTTTTCCAAGCATGGCTTTGTCTATAGATTTGAAGCAGGCAGAAATACAGAGAGGAGGGTGGGTTTTGAGCGACAAAGAATTGTTCGAGATGTACAACAAGGATGTGTACCGCACCTGTTATTACATGCTCCATCATGCGCAGGATGCGGAGGATGTATGCCACGATGTGTTCATCACCGTATTTCGTCAGGACTGGAGAAAGGTTGAATATATGAAGACATGGTTGATGAGAATCACGGTAAACCATTGTCTTAACTTTCTGAAGAAGAAGCAATCTGCTAAAGAGCGCGAGAAGAAACAGTTTATGCTCACAGCGCAGGCTACAGCTCACTCCGCTGATCAGGCAATGGAGCAACTAGAGGAATCGGAAGCGTGGAAACAGTGGATTCATGAATTACCCGAGAAGATACGTTCAGCCATCTTGCTGCGGTATGTGAATGAACTGAGTTTGTCAGAAGCTGCGGAGATTCTAGATGTGCCGATCGGAACGGTGAAATCCAGAGTGTATAAAGGACTGCGATTATTACGAAAAAAGTGGGAAAAGGCCAGAAAGCTTCATCAGAAAGGGGAAGTGTATGGTGAAAAGTACAGAAAATCAATTGTCTCATCATCTGAAAAATGATAAAGATATGCCTTATCCTGACTTTGATGCAATGTGGAATCAGATTAGCCAGGATCAAGAACGTTGTCCCGCTTTACATGTATCAGGAACCAGAGAATACGCAGGACGACGTATACAATTCAAGAAGACGGTACTGATTGGAACGGCCGCAGTTGTGTTGCTGGCAACACCGGTATATGCCGCAGTTCATTATAACTGGGATGATCTGTTGGATGGCAGAAGTGGGATTCAGCATGCCTTGCAGATGGAGCTTGGCCAGCAGCTTAACCAGTCGATGACGTTAGACGGAGTAACGTTGACGCTGGATACCGCTTTTACAGATGATAACCGTACTGTCATCTTGTATACACTTGATCCGGGAAAGTATACGGGCGACAACATCGAGTTCTCCTCTATCGGTCTTCAGGGTGAGGATGGCAAGCTGATTGAGGGCAGGTATCACCATGTATATGATTCAGATGAAAGCAAGTTTAAGGGATACTTTGAGACCGAGTGGACACCCAAAGGCAAGCTTGCAGATGTTCACTTTATCGTGGGCGGCATTCAGATGTTAGTTCCTGCAGAGGCTCCACTTACCATCGATCCGTTGCAAAAGGATGTGCAAACCTTCAACCTTGATAAAGATGGTCTGGGAACGTTGGAAGTGAGTGCGTTCAGCGATATGCAAAATCAGGTGATGTTGTCTACGTCTCTGACTTTTGAGCAACCTGAGGTTCGTGACTATGCCTTCCCGCAGGTGATCATCTACGATCATGATGGAAATGTAATCAAGGAAAGCACCGGAGGTGTTTTTGGTACACCGGGCGATCATGGCGAATACACAGCAGAGCAGTACTATAGCCTAGAGACGTTGAAGGAATCGGCTGCATCCTATGTGCTTGCTTATAATAGACAGGAAAGTCAGGTGGATCAAGCGTTCAACATCGACATCCAGTTGGATAAGACGGAGATGCTCAGTGGAACGAGTACAAGAGCACTGAACTTACCTATGGAAGGTCTGCCCGAAGGGGCGCTGATCAAAGAGGCTATTATTACCCCGACACAGATCAGAGTTATTATAAGTCACCAGGAGAAGTACATGCCATTGTCCTATGTGAATTACACACTGGATGTGGAGGGAACAACGTTGTACGGTGGGTTGATGAACGGTGGCCTGGAGTATGAAACTGAGCTTCGTTTTGAGGTAACGCCGGGTATGGAAGTGAATCAGGACACCCCGATCGCCTTGATTGCTAGTCACAAAATCAACCAGTTCCACGGTGAATTTGAGCCGGTTACGCTGACGCAGATCAGTGAAAAGCCACAACAATTGGATACCGTGCTGGGGGTTACGTTGTTCATTGGACATATTATCGCAAAGATGGGGATTTGTATGTGGAGCGGTATAGCGACGATCTTCGCTTTGGCGGGGTGAATCAGACCTATATGATCGAGAATGGAAAACGAAGCTATGGCAAAGTGACCAAAGCCCAATTCTCTGGTGATGGCGATAACAAGGGCATCGATCAATACAAGCAATACACTTCGGATACAGCAACCGTATACCCTTGGGCGTATAGCACAGAGGAGCCTGAACGCAAAGTATCGGTTCAGTTGCAAGAGAGAACGAAATAAGATTGACAGGAAATATATGGGTGGAATATACTGGTTAGAATTTATTGATCTAAACGATAAACGCGCTGATCAGGAGTACTAAGGATTATGGTTGGTTCCAGAGAACTGTCATTATGGTGTGAGGCAGTCCATCCCTATCCCCAACTCGCCTGTGAGTGGCAGGATTGAAAGGTGTGTAGGCAGTTTATGCCTAAAGCCTAGGCACAGGCTGAGGTATATGCTAAGGATAAGAACCTTAGCACAAAGCCAAGCCAACTGTAGATCCTGACGGTTCATCTCCGTGATCAGATCCTGAGATTCTATGACGGATTCATATGTATTCAATGTATCCTGTCATGGATGAAGAAGAGTGGTACCGCGAAGGTCTAACCTGTCGCCTCTTAGCTGAGGCGGCAGGTTTTTTTGCTTTTTTTTGACCTATATATTCAGGAAAAGGTAGGTGGCAAAGGTGAAGAGAGAGCGCATTATTGATTACTATTCAGGTTTCGATGAGTGGGGAAGACTGGAACGAGAACCGCTTGAGTTCATCGTCAATATGCATTACATCAGAGAGCATCTTCCGGCTGGCGGCTGCATTCTCGATAATGGTGCTGGGCCAGGGAAGTATGCCATGGAGCTGGCTAAGTTGGGGTATCGTGTTACCTTGTCTGATCTGACACCAGTATCGGTGGATATTGCACAGCAGAAGGCGCAGGAGCTCGGCGTGATGCAGCAATTTGATGGATTCCATGTGCTGGATGCAACTTCGCTCTCAGGTATCGCGGACGAAACTTATGATGCGTCTCTCATGCTGGGGCCACTATATCATCTACAGGCCGAAGCGGAGCGAGTGGCTGCTGTACAGGAATTGCATCGGGTGACTAAGCGGGGAGGCGTGGTGTACATCGCAATGCAGAGCCGAATACGTATGAGTATTAATTCGCTACGTTCACCGCAGCAATGGAAGCCTAACGATCATATGGGAGCGATCCGTTCTTTTATAGAAAAGGGGATATTCAATCATCAGGATGAGGGACGATTTACGGGAGCGTATTACTTCAACATTCAGGATGTCACCCCGTTTATGGAACAGCATGGCTTCGCGACAGAAGCGTTAATTGGTTCATCTAGCCTAGGCGCTATGCTCACAGATGAGCAGCAACAATACTGGCGGGATCGCGACGAATATGATGAACTGATCCGTTATTTGATTGAAGCGGCGAAAGACCCGTCGATCTTGGGCATCTCTTCACATCTGTTGTACATCGGGAGGAAAAAGTAGTACCCCATGCATTGAGATTATTTTTCAGGTGAATTGCATCAGGATAACCCTAAACGAGAATACTGTTTTTTTCATACTTCGCGTTCAGAAGTTGTGGCGAGAGAGCGATATGTTGGGATAAGAGGACCCAGATGAACATAACGGATGTATGGCCTGCCTTTTGTAAGTATACAAATTGAGTTTAGAGGGAAGAAAGTAACTCTCGAAAACGTACTGCTCGATACTGGCTCAGCCAGTACGTTATTAAACGCAGATGCAGTCAGAGGGATAGGAATGGTTCCTGAAGAGAATGACGTCGTTAATATTATTAGAGGTGTAGGCGGCATAGAGTACGTATATACCAAGTTGCTAGACTCAATTACGGTGGATGGAGCGCTACTTCACAATTTTGAGATTGAAATAGGAAACATCGATTATGGTCTAGAGCTAGATGGAATCTTAGGTTTCAACTTTATGAGACAAACAGGTACTGTAATAGATGCAAACGATATGGAACTACGTATAAGCAAGCTATAAATATAGAAAAAATAAGAAAAGTGCCCGCTGGAGACAGAGGGTACTTGTTTTTTTTCTCAAAATAGTTCAATATTAAGACATATTACAAAAGGTGATCTACTTACAATAGGTTAGATAGACGACGGATCGCTTCATAACAGGGAGGAACAGACCATGGAAATCGGAATCAGTACATTTGTGGAGACGAACCCGGATGTGAATACAGGAGAATTAATCAGTCATGCACAGCGGATTCGCGACGTAGTTGAGGAGATTGTGTTGGCAGATGAGGTGGGGCTGGATGTATATGGCGTAGGTGAACACCATCGTGTCGATTATGCTGCTTCATCGCCTGCTGTTATTTTGGCAGCAGCAGCTTCACAGACGAAGAACATTCGGTTGACTAGTGCAGTAACGGTATTGTCGTCAGATGATCCGGTACGGGTATTTCAGGATTTTGCAACACTGGACGGTATCTCGAATGGTCGTGCAGAGATTATGGCAGGGCGGGGATCATTTATCGAATCCTTCCCATTGTTCGGCTATGATCTGAATGATTACGACGAGTTGTTTGACGAGAAACTGGATCTATTGCTGAAATTGCGTGATTCGGAAAAAGTAACTTGGGAAGGTAAACATCGTCCTTCCTTCAACAATTTGGG
Source organism: Paenibacillus sp. DCT19 (assembly GCF_003268635.1). Classification (NCBI taxonomy): domain Bacteria; kingdom Bacillati; phylum Bacillota; class Bacilli; order Caryophanales; family Paenibacillaceae; genus Paenibacillus; species Paenibacillus sp. DCT19. The sequence goes on along the minus strand of NZ_CP029639.1, from coordinate 6,452,210 downwards.
CATTTACCCACGCCCGGTACAGGAGAAACTACCGGTATGGATCGGCAGCGGTGGTAACCAAGAATCCGTTGTCCGCGCAGGGCTGCTCGGCTTGCCATTGGTGCTTGCTATTATCGGTGGTCGTCCAGTGCAGTTTGCACCATTGGTACAACTGTACAAAAAGGCAGCTGCTCATGCAGGGCATGACGCATCGAAACTGACTGTTGCTTCTCACTCTCATGGCTTTATTGCAGATACAATGGATGAAGCGGTAGAGAAATTCTTCCCACCAGCACAAGCGGTGATGAACATGCTGGGACGCGAACGTGGCTGGGGGCATTACAGCCGGGCAACATTTGATGCGGCACGTAGTCTGGAAGGCGCATTGTACGTGGGCGACGTGGAAACCGTAGCTCAGAAAATCATTTACCTGCGCAAAGAAGTGGGCATCACTCGCTTCATGTTGCACACCCCACTTGGCACAATGCCGCATAATGAGGTTATGCGTGCGATTGAGCTGTTGGGTAAAGAGGTTGCTCCAATTGTACGCAAGGAAATTGCACGGTGGGAAGCAGAGAACGGCGAGAATAACTAATTGATTTTTATGTCGTAAGGAATTTCAGCTTTGTGTGGTAACACGTAAGAAGAACTCTCGTCCCTTTTGGGGATGAGAGTTTTTTTGTTTTCCTAAAGAGGGAGGTATGATCAATCTTCGCAAGTTATCCTTGCACAGAAGGGTTGATGAGCGTGTTCATAATCATTGTTACAGTATGGTCATAGAGCTTTTTGGCTGCTTCTTCACTCTCGATGTGCCCACCCAGATACAGATGAATTACACCATGCAGAGGCGCCCAGATCAGACGAACTGCAAGTAGAGGATCTTTTTCCTGAATAAGACCTTGTTTAATCGCGGTTTGAGTAAGTTCGGAGATCTGTTTCAAGGCTGTTGCTGTTCCTTGCATGCTCTCCGCATCTGGTTTGAATTCAGAAAACGAACCACCAAACATCAGTTGATAAAAGCTGGATTGCTGTATGCCGAAGTTCCAGTAAGCCTGCGTTAGATCTCGGAAATAAATTTCAAATGATGCTTGCGGGAGCACATTCTCGAATGTCTGAGATAGAAGAGTGCACCCTTCCATATACAAATGCTTCGCCAACCCTTCCTTCTTACCGAAGAGGTTGTAAATAATTTTGGTTGAGCATTCCATCCGTTCTGCCACACGACGCACGGTGACCGCCTCTGGCCCATGCTCTTGAAGAAGGGAGGCAGCAGCGTGAACGATATTTTGGCGTAAGTTCTCAGTATGTTGAAGTCTTGCTTCTTGGAATGTAGTCACATTATGTGTTGAATCCTTGGTATTGAATAGTTGATCCTTCATTTCTTTCATCCTCATAACCTTATTGGTGTTGAATTAAAACCATATTTCTTATGGTCATTCTACTGTTTAACGCAAGATAACGTCAATTGGATTGGAGATGAGTTGACAAGGTCAGCCCTCCGAAGATACAATGATTTCATTAGGAAACACTGTTTCCAATAGAAAACGTAGTTTATATCATTTGCGAAGGATGGTTAAATTCATGAAAAAGGAACAGCCGCAATGGGCTCTTATTACAGGTGCTTCATCAGGAATTGGAGAGGTTTTTGCGATTGATATGGCATCGAAAGGGATGAATGTTGTCCTCGTAGCTAGATCTGTATCGAAGTTAGATAACCTCGCAGCACGAATTAAACGTACATATCAGGTCAAGGCAGAAGTTATTGTAGCCGATCTATCCCAAGCAGAAGCACCACAGCAAATATATGAGGAATGTCAGCGTCGTGGTCTTCAGATCAACATGTTAATTAACAATGCTGGATTTGCTACACACGGACTCTTTGAGGAGCTAGATAATATGCGGCAACAGGAGGAAATCATGTTGAATGTGTTGGCGGTAACCAACATGACCCATCTCTTCTTACCAGCTATGTTGCAGAATCGGAGAGGGACAGTTATTAATGTTGCTTCCACGGCTGCGTTCCAGCCTGATCCGTATATGGCCGTGTATGGGGCAACAAAAGCTTTTGTTCTATCTTTTACAGAGGCATTGTACGAAGAAAATCGGAAGCGTGGCGTTCAGTTTTTGGCGTTGTGTCCTGGCTCGACGGATACCTCCTTCTTTGATATCGTGGGTGCAGAAGAAGCCTCCGTTGGGAAACGGGATACACCCCAGCATGTGGTGCAGGTTGCAATGAAGGCGCTGAAATCGGGCAAATCTTATGCAGTACCAGGAAGTAGAAATTACTGGGTTGCTCAATTCGTTCGGCTCATACCGCGTAGACAGATACTACAGATCGCAGGTAACATGCTTCGTCCTCGTAACAAAAGCAGTAAGTTCCAGGCTCAGACGTAGTTGGTTCCATTGAGACGAAACATGTAAATACGGTAAAAAGGCGCTGTCTGCGAAAGTACTTCTCACGAACAGCGCCTTTTTCATATAAGTATGTTAACTGCAAATTCATGTACAAACCAACTAAACCCATTAATCCGTATGCAAGGCTGCAAGTAGGATGCTAAGCGCAGACGCGCTTAATGCGGCCAACTGCGGTTTGAGACCCAGTCCTTTGAAATCGAATACGGTGGGTAACAGCCAGTACAGCATAAGGAGTGTCCAGCAAGCACTTGCAATGCCTGCGATAAGCAGTTGTTTGCCTGAAATATCTCGCACCGGTGATCCCAACAGACCTGGGAACAACGTGTCACCCATCAATCTCACATTCCAGTACGCAATGAGGAAGAAAATAAGTACCACCAGCATAGTACCCATAATCATCATCGTATCTTTACTCAGCCATAGCTTGATCGCTGTTTGATTTTCACGTTTCATGCCACCGAAGCCGATCAGAAAAAATATAAATCCCACAACTAGACCAGTGCCAGACGCGGCAGCACAGAGAATTTGAAGGATGATTCCGGCGATACCGACAATCCATACGATCATTCCATCACCTGTTTCCAAGAATGAGGCAAGCTTGAGAAACTGTACATTGTCTGCTACGTCAGTTCGCTACTTGTTGATTTCATTCTATATTGTTATGACCCATTGTACGCCCCATCTTCGTTAGACTCAATATGAATCCACGGCATGTTAGTGCATCACAGACCACATAGGGACAGGTGGCTACTCGTCGGCTTGTTCGTAGTTTTCCCGGTGCTCCTTCTTCATTTGCACATAATCGGGATCAGACTTGGCAATCTCCCATTGTGCTTTGAAAATAGCTGCGGCCTCTGCTTTTACCTTGTCGTTCTGATACGGCAGAATGGAGCCATCCTCTTTTGAGTATTTACGGCCTCCTTTATGGTTGGTATACCTTCTGGCACGCGTGTATCCCATCTGGAGGAATTTGCGCGCCATGTCCATCCCCACAAAATCTCCTTGTTTTTTATATTCCAAAAACAGCTCATAGATCTTCTGTGAGGATTCAGTTGCAATCTCTGGTGTTTTGAACCGCCAATGCGGAAGGATTTCGCTTTTGTATGGTTCAACCATGAGTACACCTTGCTCTCCGCGTCCTACGGTATACAGTTCAGGTTGCTTGCGCAGGTCAAGCTCCTTGTAATTCAGATCGTAATCGAACTTTTTCATTTGCTCGTCATCCTCCTTCATACCTAAATTGAGCATTTTCCTAACGATACAAACATGCTTTATTCGCTTATCTATTCATTGATAACGTTATACCCTTGGATGCCCCTTATGAAAAATTATACGGCTGAGTTGAATATTGTATCTGAACCGAGGTTAATGTTGGACAAGAGCAATCATCGTTCAGGAGGGATAAGACTATGGGAATGTCCGGCAGATATGTTGTGGTTACCGACGAGTTAGTTGAATCCATCAAGTCGGGAGAAGTCAGTGTACACGATTGTCCCGTTGATCTCGATATTGATAAAGTGTGGCAGATGCTGCAGTTCACGTTGACAGGGAAAATGGCAGAAGGTGAGCGACCTCTCGGTTACGTGGTGCCGCTCGCAGGTGAGCAATATCTGGGGAACTACTCGGATATGGATCTGTTTCTGCTTACGAACGAACAGGTATTGGAGGCTTACATGGCGATGGAGCAACTGGATCGCGATGAATTGAAGGCACGTTTTAGCTTACAGGACATGATGGATAAAGACGTCTATCCTGTGATGGAAGGCTGGGATGAAGAGGCGACATTTCAAGAGATCATTCAGACCTTGGATGAGGTTCAGGCATTATACCAAGCGACGGCTGGGAGCGGAAACGGAATAGTCTTTTATATTTTCTAGGTGCGAAGCTGTAACCTGTTTGACCCGCCGATATTCGGGTTATTGATAGAAATAAGGCTTACGCCTTAATCTAAAAATCCGGTAGAAGAGAGGGAATAGGATATGACTCAAGAACAGAACCAGAACGCTGAGAATGAAGAGAACAAAGCCATTCAAGACGATGAACCGGATCAATTCGAGACGCCTGTAACTACGGAAGATGAGGAACAGAATAGCAATAGTGATGAGAACTCTGGAGCATAAGTGAAGAGCTTATCTGACATATAGCATTGTGACGAAGATCGGAACTGTTTCCGGTCTTTTTGGCATTTTTTTGTTAATCTGGTTTACAACAATTACCTATAGCCTTCATAATAGAAGTGAACCGTATTATTCGAAGGAGGAGATCATATTAAGAATCGAAGGTTAGCTAAATGGATCGCCGTGCCGCTTGTTTTAATGATGGTTGCGCTTACGGGATGTCAGGCTGTAGGCGGGGTTGATATTGGCAAAGCAATGGCTCAGAGCACAACGGTGAAGTCCGTTGAATCCAAACAATCACTGAAAATTAACATTGAACCAGCAACGGAGCTGGCAACTGCCAAAGACCTTGAAATGATTGAGCTTATTAACTCTATTTCTCTAGATATTAGTGATGCAAAAGTAAAAGATGCAAGCACTGCATCCATTGAAGGTGCAGTTGGTTTTCAAGGGAAGAAGCTGCCTTTCCATCTCTCCATGAATGAGAAGGAAATGGTGATTGATATGGAAGGAGCTCAGAAGCCTCTTTACATATCTCTGGACTCACTTGAGGGGCAGGATGACCTGCTCATGATCGACACGAAGGCGCTTGAGAAGCAGATCGAAGAGCTTTCGCCTAAATTGCTTTCTTTTGTAATGAAGCATCTGTCTAATCCGAAAAACATCTCGGTAACACCAGTGCAGGAATCCGTAAACGGTGAGACGCTAAGTCTCTCGAAATTGCACATGGAGATTACCGGTGAAGAATTGCTTGCGATGGTGAAGCCGTTCTTGGAAAGTATAGCGAAGGATGAGCAAGGACTGAAAGACCTGATTGGTGATCTGTATGATGTAGTTGTACCGATTCTCGCAAACGTTAATCTAACGGAGCCTACCGATGGCGTTGACTTGAATGCAATGATTCCTGAGTCCAAGGAAGTTGCTGTTGCATCCATGTACGCGATGGTGAAGACAGGTCTGGATGAGATTCTGGTGAGTTACGATCAGGAGCTGGATAAGCTGTTGACCGAGACACCTGAGCTGAAAACCGTGTTTGGTACAGACACCAAGCTGGTACTCGACTTTTTCCTGGACAGCAAACTCGACATTCGTAAACAGACTTTTGAGATGAAGGTAGCGTTGCCAGCATCCCAAGATCTGCCGCTCCAATCTGTGACCGTATCAGGAGACAGTGAGCAGTGGAATATTGGCGGCGAGGTAACTGTGGATGCAGTAGATACATCTGCGGGCGTACTGGATATTATGACAACAGAGATCACTCCAGGTACCATGCTACGTAATTTCGATCCAAATTCTGTGATGTATCAGTTGTTAAAAGATGAAGTAGGCATCACGAGTAAACATGTGATGTTGGCACCAGATGATGAGTACTTTGGTGTGGTGACTGAGAAAAATACAACGTTTGTCCCGCTTCGTTATCTGTCTGAGCAATTGGACTCTGAGGTGAAATGGACAAAAGGCTCGGATAAAATCGTTGTTATTGACGATATTACAGGTGACGAAATTGTGCTGACGATAGGCTCCAACAAAGCTACGGTCGCGGGTGAGGAAGTCACACTAACGCACCCGGCTTATGTGAACAAAAACGGCACAACCTATGTTCCACTGCGCTTTGTAGCTGAATCTCTTGGAGCGACAGTCGACAAGGAGAAAGAAACGGGCTGGATTTACATCGTTCGTCCATAAGTTGATGAAGAAAAGACCTTTTCCAATGCAGATTGGAGAAGGTCTTTTTTCCAACATCTATAACTATGAACGATACATTCACGTGTGTTGTAACAATGGAAGCCTTTTGCTAAACCCAGTGCTCCCAGCCGTATAACCCATCTGTGCATAAAATGCATGAGCAATCTGGCGCTCTGGTCGATTGCCGCTGTTCAGAGAAACTGTTTCGATACCCTGAGCAGATGCCCAATGTTCCGCAGCTTGAATGAGTTGTCGGCCGATACCGGAGCCTCTATATTGCTTATGAATGACCAGAGCTGCAATGCGACAATGGCGACCACTTTGCTCATACATATAGAATGTCTGCAATCCGATCATACCTACTGCTCGCCCGTGTAACTCCGCCACCAGTGTCGTATAACTAGGATCTGAAGCAAGGTAGGTATAGCGCTCTAGCATATCTGCATACGTTGTTGGATACCCAAGCTGATCCATGAGAGTGACCAAATCTGGAAGATCATCCGAAGAGCTGTGCCGTATTGTAACCTCTGTACTCATCCTTTCTTCGCCTCCCTATGGCGTTGTTGCAGAGAGAGTTCAATAATGGAATCGAGTAGCTTGGCAAAAGAGATACCGGCAGCGTCTGCACTTTTAGGCAGCAGACTATTTCGAGTGAGCCCAGGAAGTGTGTTCACCTCAAGCACATAAGGCATGCCGTCTCGGATAATCATGTCTACACGTGCATAGACGCTGCATTTTAACACGCGATAACAGGTTAATGCAGCAGCCTCCACATGTTTATGAATATCGGCAGGCAATTGAACGATTCGTTCCTCGGCGCCGCCGTCATCGTACTTGGAGGAATAGTCGAAGAACGTTCCACTCGACCGGATTGAGATGACAGGCAGCATGATGCCGTCCAGTATTGCACATGTAATCTCTTCACCCTCAATATATTGCTCAATCATCACCGTATCATCCCAAGCAAGTGCTGCCTCAGTAGCTTCACGAAGTGCACTAGGTTCACGTACAATCTGCGTACCAATGCTGGAGCCACCTGAGTTAGGCTTCACGACCACAGGATAGGATAGCTGCGCCACGGTTGTGGAGGATAGCTCTGCTAGATCACTGATCTGCAGCCATTCTACCGTGGGCACACCGGCTTGCTGCATAACTCGCTTGGAGATATCCTTATCCATGCAGACACTACTTGCGAGCACACCACAGCCTGTATAGGGAATACCCAGTGAATCGAGTGTACCTTGAATGGTACCATCCTCACCGTATTTGCCATGTAGAGCGAGTAACGCGATATCCAGTCCTACGGACTTTTCAATTAAATCTCGCTTATTATTGATGACAACGGGGACAACCTCATATTTCTGTGGATCCAGATGCGTGATCATCTCCTGTCCGGTAAGCAGAGAAATGTCCCGCTCCGAAGATGTCCCACCCATGATGACGCCAACCTTCATGCGTAATCCTCTCCATTCCATGGAATTTTAACAACTACATTCAACCGTGCATCACTGCATCGTTCTTGCCGTCTCACCTATGATCCGAATGCCTTTGCGTATATTATCATCGCTCACTCTGGAGAAGCCTAGACGCATCGTGTTCTGTCCCTGTCCGGGTTCGAGGTAGAAGGTATCTCCAGGTGTGAAGGTGACTCCTTTTAATTTGCAGGCTGCGAGCAGATCCCTTGTTCGAAACGCTGCTGGAAACTGGACAAATAAGTGCAGACCGCCTTCGCCGGAAATACGGCACATAGGTAGATGCTGGCGCAAGCAGCGAACAACCAGCTCATATTTGCGTTTATATTCGGCACGAGCGCGTTTCAGATATTTATCGAAATTCCCATTGCTCAGATATTGATACAGCAAGGATTGATCCAGCGTTGAGGTATGAATGCTCCGAGCCCGTTTCATACTTTCCAGATAATCGATCAATGCAGCATCTGCGATGACCCAACCGACGCGTAGTCCTGGAAAGAGCACCTTGGAGAAGCTACCCAGATACACCAGTCCATTACCCTTGCCCATACTGGCGATGAGGGGAGAGACGTGTGAGCCAGAGTAGCGAAGCTCTTCATTGAACCCATCTTCAATCATGGGAACGTGATATTGGTTCATTAAACGAATAATTTCAGCCCGTTTGGCGGGTGATGTAACGATGCCCGTTGGGTTATGGTAGGAAGGCACCAGATAAGCGAGATCATAAGAATGCTTCATCAGTGCCTGTTCCAATTGTCCTAGATGAAGACCATCTGGTTCCATATCCACGCCGGTAAGGTGAAAATTATGAAGCTTTAGGTTTTTGATTGCCGTGTGGTGGGTGGGATTCTCACATAACGCTCTACCGCTTTTTTTGCGAAGAGCTCCGAGTACAAGATCGAATCCTTCTGTGAATCCGTTTGTAATGAGAATGTCCTTGCCGCTCAGATCCACACCCTTGTTCTCCATATATTGACGAAGATACTTCATAAGAGGGCGATATCCTTGAGCATATCCGTAATTCAGGAGCACTTCACCTTCAAGTGACATCCGATCGAGGAAAGCCCTCTTCACATTGTGCAGATCGAACAGCTTCTCATCTGGAGCAATGCTGGTGAACGAAATTTCTCCACGTTCGGCACCGGAGCCATGCTTCATCAGATCGTATTGCTCTGCCTGAATTGCATAGTCGCTAACATGATTGCTCCAATCCAGCGTCCAACCCGAAGCTGACTCTGGTGTATCCACAGCAGCGCTGACGTAATTCCCTTTGCCTTTGACGGCATAGATTAATCCTTCCTCTTCAAGCTCGGCATATGCGAGCAGAACGGTGCTGCGGCTTACACGCATTAGCGTGCTTAGTTCTCGGGTCGAAGGAAGCTTCTGATCTGTCTGTAGGCCGCCTTTGAGTATGAGACGTTTCATATAATCCTTAACTTGTATATATACAGGGCGGTCGTCCGTCAATTGTAGATCGGAATACATCCCATCACTCCCTCTATGTGCTATCTTGCCATATTATAAATACGCCGGAAAGAACCACGATACCTTTGTTTCGCAGCACAGGTGGTTAAGTAGCTATTAAAGGTTGTTCAAAAGGCATTATTCAAAAGACAAATAAAAAAGCCCTGGCTTCTGCCGGGCTGTCTGGTAAAACTAGATCCTGTTTTTTCTATAGTTCTGCTGCTATAACGTTCTAAGATTGCATGGCATGACTAATCTCTCTAGGATCAAAAGCTTTTTGTCCTTCTACGTGTGTCTATTTAGTTCGTACGACTATCATTGCAGGCTTTCTACATGAATCCATTGCTATAATTTTTCGTCAATCTAGTACTTGCTACATTTGCTTGCTGCAAGGGGTCGAAAAGATGATAAATCTATAAGCTGTTGGCTAAGTGTAATACCGACTGTACTCTTATGTGGCCACATGACGAATTCAGTATGAAAAAGAGTGCCAATCATAGGGTACAATAGACGTGAGTAGATATAAAGACGTATGTCTTAGTGCCCAATTTCTTCCTCATACCCCTATAGTACCACTTTGAATCAGGGAAGTTAACCTTTTTTTTGAAATATTTGTCGTAATAGTTGAAAAAAGCGTGAATTGTGCGTCTAATAGTGCAAGTTCAATAAGATGGGTTAGATTTTGAACAACTTTTAATAGAATGAAATAGTCTCCTTTTACAATATGTGATAGGATGTAAGCCTATAGATAATGAGGAAGTGAGCCAATTGATTCAAATTACTGTGCCAACACCAGATGTCACCATCACGAAGCAGGCTAATCCGCAGCTTAGCCATATTTACGGATTTACGGATTTTCATCTCATCACGCGTGAACAAGGTGGCATTTATATGTTCTACAATGCTGATGAAGAGTTGTTATTTGTCGGAAAAGCGAGAAAATTAAGACCACGCATTAAGAAGCATTTTGAGGATACTGTATCCCCAATCAAGAATCACCGTGAAGAAGTGACGAAGATTGAAGTATGTCTGGTTGAAGATCCGATGGATCGTGAAATTTACGAGACGTATATCATTAACACGATGCGTGCGAAATACAATGTAGATAAAGTGTTATACAAGTAAGTTTTACGAGTACGAGTAAGCTGTACAAGTAAGGTAGGGTGAAACCGCACTGTTGAGGACTATCCTTCTCAGGTGTGATTTACGGACACGGGTGTGATCTTACGGTTACATCCGTATCTAAGTTTCTCCTGAACAAGGCTGTGGTTAAGACCGGGATAACGAGATGTTACTGACTCTCGTGGATTGCAGAAGCCATACCGTATCCTAAGAGATGCACATTTATGCAAAATTATTAGTAGTGCAGCAACCAACCAGCATCCAACTCCAAGGTAGATTAAGCTTAACAGAAGCAGCATAAGCAGCAGTCCTATAGAAAGTAAATCATAGAAGTGTATTACGTTTTTGAGCAACAACATTACATAGAAGAGGTGATTGGTTTGATCGGTCGTAGTGGTAATCCGACACTGAAAGAAAGTACATTTGAAGGCAACAGAGGGTATGGAGATGATCGGTATCAGCAATTCATGACGATTAACGGTACAGTTAACAAGGCATTTATCACGTTGATCATTTTGTTAGGTAGTGCATTTGCTACGTGGATGATGTTTTTCAACGGCCAAGAGGTGCTTCCACTGGCTTACGGTGGGTTGATCGTCGGTTTTATTCTAGCGCTAATTATTTCGTTCAAACCAGTAGCTGCTCCCTATCTTGTACCGATCTATGCCGTTGCGGAAGGCATGTTCCTCGGCGCGTTCTCCGCGGCATATGAATCGTTATACAACGGAATTACGTTGCAGGCGGCTCTGTTAACGATGGCTGTTTTTGTCGCATTGTTAGTGGCCTACAAAACAAGATTGATTAAGGCAACGGAGAACTTCAAGCTGGGCGTTGTTGCTGCAACTGGCGGTATTATGATTATGTATCTTCTCAGCTTCGTACTGCGTTTGTTCGGAATTACCGTGCCTTACTTGCATGACAATAGTCTAATCGGGATTGGCATTTCAGTGGTGATCGTCATTGTGGCCGCGCTAAACTTGGTGCTTGATTTTGACTTTATTGAGCATGGGGCAGAGCAGGGAGCTCCCAAGTATATGGAATGGTACGGAGCATTTGGTCTAATGGTCACGCTGGTGTGGCTATACATTGAGATTATCCGTCTTCTCAGCAAACTTCGGAGCAGAAACTAGGAGTGGGATTGGTTAATTAGGTGAATTGCTAAGACCAAGCCTATATGAATCCGCAATAGAGCTAACGAGCTAACGCGTGTCTAAACACGACGTTAGCTTTTTTTGTTTATATTCCTTCATTGCGACGATAACGATCCGAATTGCACAGATATAGATTGACCTTAAGAAAAATAATATGATACCCTAAATGATAATGGTTCTCATTTATCTGAAAGGAGTCATCTCATGATATTCGATAAGGGAATACATGCCGCTAAACCAACACCAGCTGAATCAAGAGCAGTGACAAGCCGAAGCACCAAGACAGATATCGCTAAAGTTAAGACATATATGGCTCAACATTATAACTTACCATTATCCATTGCTGATCTGGCCGCAAGAGCCAACATCAGTCCCAAATACTTTGTAGATTTATTCAAGAAAACCTATGGTCAGAGTGCCATGGAGTACTTAACCGATCTTCGCATTAATCATGCCAAGCGATATTTGAAGGAATCTGGAGATAAGTTACGCGACATCGCACTGAAGGTGGGGTATAGCGACGAGTATTATTTTAGCCGGAAATTCAAAAAAGAAGTGGGCATTTCTCCATCGGATTATGCAAGAACTACGAAGAAACGCATCGCCACATACTCCTCCAATATGATTGGGCAGCTTCTGGCGCTTGGTGTCATGCCTGTTGCTGCGCCCATCGATTCGAAGTGGACAGCGTATTACTATAATGTGTATCGCACAGAGATTTCGTCCCATCTGAAACTGACAGACCCATATACAAGCTGGCGAATGGAAGCAAATGTGGAGAAACTGGTGCATATTCGCCCTGACGCTATTATTGGCAATGACCAGATTAGTGAGCAGGATAAGACAACGTTAGCCAAGATCGCTCCATGCTGTGTCGTGCCTAAGCTTCCATCGGATTGGCGTACACAATTGCGTACGATTGCTGCTTTTTTGGAACGGGAAGAGCAAGCAGAGCAATGGATCAACGGATATCATCAACGGGTGCAAGAAGCGCGGGAACATGTACAGAGGGAAGTAGGTCAGGAAAAAGTAATCGTACTCCGATTGTATGGTCAGCACCTCTACCACTACAGTAATCGGGGTATAGAAGAGGTATTTCATCATGCGCTACAACTGGATTTGCTGATGGATGTGAGCGCTAATGTACCTATAACACTGGAGCAGCTCGCTGCGATGAATCCAGACCGGATGCTCGTGATGGTGTGCCCCGAAGCTGCATCACGGGCAACATGGCTCAGATTGCAGCACTCGTCTCTATGGCGACAGCTCAAGGCAGCGCAGCATTATCAGATCCACCTAATTGCAGGTGATCCGTGGTTCGACTACTCTGCTGTCGGCGTGATGCGTATGCTCAGCGAAGCCTTGCTTATGTTTACGGGATATTGTCCAAATGGTTATCTGGATACTGTCCATGGTGATTCACAAGTGACATGACATATAATCCTACTATCTAAATGAGAATGTTTATCAAGGGGGATATATCATGTTGCAACAGAATCAAGCCAAAGGACAGCAATCCGTTGCTCGTAAACTGCGTCATGTACGGGTGCCTGTCTTCGTTTTATTAGTGCTTATCACGAGTCTATTGTCTGCTTGTAGTTCCGATTCGAGTGCAGAGCAAGTGGGGGAATCGCAGCAAGAGCAGCCAACAACAGAAGCGGCTGCACCAGCATCCGCTGACACTAATGTAGAGGAAGATCAGGCTCAGGAGGCAGTGGGTGAACATACAGTAAAGGATGAGCTAGGCCATGATGTCATTGTCCCGGCTAATGTAGAGCGAGTCTTCGCACCCTATCTGGAAGATTCCCTGCTCACGCTGGGAGTTAAACCTGTAGCACAATGGGCGAGCGGCACGCAGGGGCATGTGTATTTGCAGGATCAGTTAAGCGATGTTCCAACGCTCGACTTCTCCAGTGGGTTGCCTGCGCCTGAGGCATTAATGGCGTTCAACCCGGACTTTATTATTTTGCATACAGCGAATTATGCGGAGAATGGTGTGTACGAGAGCTACTCCAAGATCGCACCAACCTATGTATTTAGCAACGCTTCGGGTGATGTAGAGAAGTCCTTGGAGGTCATCGGCGATCTGCTGGGTAAATCCGCTGAGGCGAAACAGGCGATTGAAGACTATCACGCAGAAGTCGAATCAGCCAAAGCCAAACTGGCTCAAGTAGCAGAGGGTAAAAAGGCAGCGATCATCCGGTTTGCCCCGCGTGGCATCACCTTGATGGGCGGAAACTACTTCAGCGGTTATGTCGTGTACGAGCAGCTTGGCTTAGGGAAGCCGGCATTGGTAGAGACGGAGAATAGCGCGATGGTATCAACCGAGATATTGCCTGAGATCGATGCAGATTTTATTTTCACGGTAGAGCAAGGCCCAGGCAGCATGAAAGAAATGACGGAGACCGCAGTATGGAAAGGCATCCCTGCCGTAAAAGCAGGACATGTGTACGCCGTTGAACCAGCCTCTTGGCTAGGCGGTGGATTGATCGCATATCGACGTGTAATTGATGATACGTTAAAGGCATTGGCAGAATAATAGAGAGTTGAAGTGGCTCCCGTAGAGGTGCTGGTAAGGAGGATTAACGATCATGACGTTTCAGTCCAAGCAACCCCAATTAGATATACCTGAACAAGAAAATGCACGAAGTGTCGTGAAGATTCCACGCGCCGAACAATGGATTATGAACCCCAGCACAGGAGGTCATGCGTATCAGATTATGGTATACGAGCCGGTGGAAGAAGCCCCTGCGGCAGGGTATCCGGTCATCTATGTGCTGGATGCAAATGCTGTATTCGGTACGATGGTAGAAGCCGTTCGTTTACAGGGTCGTAGACCAGAGAAGACAGGAGTCATCCCGGCTATTATTGTAGGCATAGGTTATCCAACAGAGGCTACTTTCTCGCCTCATCGATATGCTGATTTTACCCCGGAGGCGACTACGGAGTATACGCATCAACCGGATGGTACACCTCTGCCGCCGCAGGGAGGCGCGGATCGGTTTTTACAGTTTATTGAAGACGAATTGAAACCGAGAATAGAAGCGCAATACCGAATTAATCGGAGCAGACAAGCAATCTTTGGCCATTCTCTGGGCGGGTTGTTCGTTCTACATACATTGCTGACGAAGCCAGAAGCTTTTCGTTATTATATCTCTGGCAGTCCGTCACTGCATTGGAATCAGAAGCTAATACAGACGGAGGAAGAGGCATTTATTGCCCGTTTGGATTCCGATCCGATTCAGGCTGAGGTATGGATTGGCATAGGAGAACAGGAAAAGATCCATCCTGCTGGTAATAACGGGAGAGCCTTAGGTCTTACGGAACGTCTATCTAGCCTGCATCATCCGGGTTTGACGATTAAATTTACGGAGTTTGAAGGAGAGAATCACGTATCGGTGTTACCTTTTCTGATTAGTCGTTCACTTCGTATGGCATGTAGCCCAGAGACAATCTGAGGTATAAAATACAACACAAAAATAAGGGGCGATTGCCCCTTATTCGCGTATAGCTTGAACTAATTCCTGCACGGTGACGACATCGTACTCTGTGGGCAGTGCTGTTCCTACAGAACAGGCTGCCAGCATATGTCCATCATCCAGTCGCTCGCTCTGAAAACGATAGGCTTCATCCTGCTCACAATGCCAATCTCCCTGATCATTAGGAAGAATGGCGAAGGAGTCCAGTGGGATTGACAGCCCTTTACCTACGGCCTTCATGTAGCTTTCCTTGAGCGTCCATAGTCGATAGAAGGTGTCAATCTGCATATTGGCTGGCTGGCTGATCAGGTAACGATGCTCCTGCGGAGCGAAGAAACGGTCTGCAATCTGAAGGTCAATCGGGTTCGTTTGCTCCACATCGATGCCCACAAGATCATGTCCGCCCGAGATCATAACGACCCAGCCGCCAGAATGAGAGAGGTTAAAGGAGAGATCTGCACGGTCACGCAGGAAAGGTTTCCCGTACGCATTCCGGCTAAACGATATATCCTTCACCTGTCCACCAATGTGATCTGCTAACGTAACCCGAGCCAATACTTCGCCAAGTACAGAACGATAGGCATCCGCCTGATGTACATAACGGGCTGCGCCCGCACGTCGCTCAGCGGAAACCATAGAGAGTAACAGCTCCCAATCCTCTTCCAGCAATACTGAAGGTACTGGCATAACCTGTATTTTCATCATCATTAATCACCTGTCGATAGATTCGTCATTTAGCAGCACTAATCCTGTTTAGCACATGGAGCAACTCGATAGTACAGCGGCATCAAATGCAACCCGCCTGCTTGAACAACTTACGTACGTATAAGGTTATCAGCTCTGTTGTGTTCTCTTCCATTCCTCGTGTGAAGTCTGTACCTGCTTCCACATCTCTTCGCGTTCCATCTTACTGTACCGTAGCAACGGTTCATGGAAAATGTCGGTGAGAGTGCTAATCCACTCGTTGAAGGTTCTAATCTCCATCTTACGAATACCCTCAGCATCATGGATTCGTAGCATACATCCACGTAGTTCATGACTACGCTGAGCATCTCTTTGACGAAGAAGAAAATTATTGTGCCAAGGTGACTGGATCGACTGGCTGTAGAATTCATGCTTTGGAATGAACTCATCCAGTTGGCTGACCCAATCCGGGGCGTAGTCCACACCTAGGCTAGGGCCGTTCGGTTCATACTCCAGTCTCCACCCCTCAGCAGCAACAGATGATGGAATTAGATTATACGTGAAAGGTGCCTGCCCATAGCTGCCATAACGTAACGGAAGCGGCTGAAATGGCATACCGCCAAGCCCGACATCTACAATCCACTGTTCATCTGGATTTTCTGATCCTGGTATCAATACGGATAGCCCTAAATGAAACGAGTTAACACGTGGTTGCTCCCCATGGGGTTGAACACCTGCACGATGCCATCGCACAGTATATCCAAGTGAGTGAAGCAGTACGCTAAACGCACCGTTCAAGTGAAAACAGTACCCGCTACGCCCATTCAACAAGAGCTCTACAGATTCTCTGAGATGAATTCCGGCGGGGCGACCTGTAAAAATATCAACCGTCTGCCAGGACAGGTACTCTACATGTGCCGCTTGCAGCTCGGATAGAAATTCAAGTGTTGGCGGCTTTATCTCATCAATACCTATCCGCTTAAGATAGGCTTCAATTTCAGTTCCATTCAACGTGTACATTGGCATAACCTCCAATCATATGGAGAGCCATCACATGTTTAAACGATGATAGCTCCTACATCTATTGTAGGTAAGGCACAAGTTACTGAACACCGCCGTTTCACTCTACTGTACCGGTACAATCTTGTGTAAGCAGAGCTAAAATTTCGTAAACTTGCCTCTCATTTCGCTATATTGAATATGAATTCGGTTCTCTGGATGTTTGTCTGTTGTATATAGAACCAGTAAGAAGATCCATTCCAGAGGTTTCATGAGCAGATAGACAAGATCCGCTGTCCAGCGGGAACGAATATGTTTACTCACCGGATAGCCATAGCGATCATATAACCCACGAACGAGCCGATGGAATCGGGGCGTGTACTGTTCCAATACATGTTCAAAAGCATTTGCGATCATTAATTGTCGATTCACTTTAATAACGTGGCCGTGTCGTATGCCATCTCGCACTGGTTTGACCCATTTGGCATGTCCACCAGCCGCAACGGTGCACAAATAGTGTCCACTTCCCGGAATGATATCAGGCGGTGGGATGGGGAGACGAGAGTAATTGTAGCTGCTCGTATCCAGGAAGGTCCGAATGGCACTGTCAGGTCGCTGACCAAATAAGACAAGAATGAGCTGGATCACCAGTTGTAGCGGGAACATGAGAATCACCCAGACAAGCGGTGCAGTGCGAAAACGACTGATGTGCCGATACAGGAATCGTTGCCATCCAGGCAGATGCTCCATATCCGTTAGCAAACTTTGTCCCTCAACATGAGCCTGTACAAAACCATCCCACGAGCGCTTCAGGCGACCGACATATAGGAATATGAGCGATAGGTAACTGCTCTGTAATGTAAGTACGGAAAACGTGATGAGCAACCCTGTTTCGTAATACCAGGATAGACCTGTATGCGTGATATAGGCGATTCCCCAGACAATACTGAGAACGAGAGCGCTGTTGCATAGTGTGTAGACGATTGGCGAGAGTTTATTTGAGCGACTAAACAGCAGGATATACGCCAACAAACCAACGATATGAGTCGTAATAAATACAGGAAGACTGTAGTGGCTGATCGTCGCATAGTTGGAAGCCGAATTGCCTGTATCTTCATACACAGACAGTGGTTCTCCCCCGTTAACACCTGAAGCATCGAAGGCTATGCCTATGGCAAAGCCAACGACTGTAAATCCCATTATAAAAATTTCGCATACGGTGAGGAATATTCGTCCATTCCCAGCCGCCTTCTTGATGAAACTATTCAGCATAACCCATCCTGATGCAGCCGGAATAATTAGAAACAAGCCTAGGAATTGAAGTGTAGCAATCAAGAGATGTCCTCCTTCGATTTCAGTATTCCTATTGTAGGTTAGCGAGAGTTTGTTGGCAATATTAACCATTATAATATTTAAGTCTAACGCCTCATATTAGGGGAGGGAAAACCCTACTTGGGATGGGGAGCCGATAGGATAACCGAGCTTACCTTGAGCGCATACACTTCTTCCCATGTATGGGAGAGTGGATTCTCTTTTTCTTGGGTATGTTAACCGTTTAGAGTGGATATAGGTTAGAATAGAGATAGAAAGCAGGATTAGGAGATGTTAATATGGCTAATGATGAAGTGATTTTGACGCAGGAAGGCTTGGAAAAGCTGGAGGACGAGCTACGGGAATTAAAGACAGTTAAGCGTAAAGAGTTGGCCGAGCGTCTGAAACTCGCGATTAGTTACGGTGACCTGAAGGAAAATAGTGAGTATCATTCAGCCAAAGATGATCAGGCATTTATGGAAACCCGCGTTTTGATTCTAGAGAAAATGTTGAAGAATGCACGAGTGATTACGGCGGACAACATGGACTCGAACAAAGTGGGCGTTGGCTCCACAGTGTTGCTGAATGACATTGAGTTCGCAGAAAAGATTGAATATAAACTCGTCGGACCTGCCGAAGCTGACGTTACAGATAACAAAATTTCGTACGAAAGCCCGCTTGGTAAAGAACTGATGGGCAAAGAAGTGGGTAGTGTCATTCATGTTAATGCCCCGATGGGCGTTATCAAGTATGAGTTGCTCGAAATTCGCATCTAACCACGAACGAACATCGACTTTTCAATGATGAATAAATTAACCTTGTTGAATAAAGAGAGGTTTCGAAGCTGATTCTAGCCGAGGAACCTCTCTTTTTTTGGCATATGTGAAACATACAGGAGTGAAATTCAAACTTTGTCACATACTATACATGAACAAGCTTGATTGTTATTCCCTTTAAAGCGTTAGTGTAAAAAAATAACATTCTGATTAATTTCATTTTTTCAATGACCTGACACGATGAGTAGTATATAATTACGGGAAATAATAGAACAGATGGAGTAGATAAGATGAATTTCAGTAAGTCACATCTAGAACAGAACAACTCGGGTAAGGGTGAACGATTCTCCCGTGCAGGATTCATTTTGGCTGCCATCGGTAGTTCAGTTGGTCTTGGTAACATGTGGAAGTTCCCGTATATTACGGGAGAGAATGGAGGCGCAGCGTTTTTCCTGCTCTTTATCGTCTGTCTGTTACTCATTGGCCTGCCTGTGTTGCTGGCGGAACTTGCGATTGGTCGAAGTGGGCGCGGAAGTGCAGCTACAGCGTTCATCAAGGCTGGCGGACATAAAGGGTGGCTGGCAGCAGGACTACTGCAAGTACTGACACCGTTTATCATCCTTTCCTTTTACGTGATCATTGCAGGCTGGACACTCCAGTATGCGATCACATCTTTCAGTGGTAGTCTGTTTAGTAACGCGGATTTTGGTGGACAATTTGATTCCTTTATCGGTGGTTATATGCCGATTGTATGGCAACTCGTTTCGGTTCTGATCACAGGCTGGATTGTAGCTAAAGGGGTCTCTAACGGAATTGAAAAGTTTAATAAAGTGCTCATACCAGCGATGCTGGTCTTGCTTATTATACTGATGATTCGAGCTATTACGTTGCCAGGAGCAGGTGCAGGGGTTTCCTTCTTCCTGAATCCAGACTTCTCTCAATTAACGACCGAATCGGCACTGGTTGCACTCGGACATGCTTTCTTCTCGCTATCTCTCGGGATGGGTATTCTCGTGACGTATGGTTCGTATGTTGATAAAAATCAATCCCTTGGCGCTGCGACAGTAGCTGTTGGCGCGGGTGACCTCATCTATGCCTTTATCGCCGGTTTGATTATTTTCCCAACAACGTTCTCGTTTGGTATCGCACCGGATCAAGGGCCTAAACTGATCTTCGTTGCGCTGCCTGCTGCATTCTCGGCGATGCCACTCGGCTTCCTGTTTGGCGGATTGTTCTTCATCTTATTGGCTATTGCAGCATTAACATCAGCCGTATCCTTGCTGGAAGTGCCAGTTAAGTATTTCATGGAAAGATTGTCTTGGAGCCGCAGCCGTGCGGTATGGGTTATTTCACTCGCGGTCTTCATCGTGGGTCTTCCTTCAGCTCTGTCGATGGGACTCGTGCCTGAGTTTAACATTAACGGGACAAACCTGTTCGATTGGATGGACTTCATGGCTTCTAACATCATGCTTCCTGTCGGTGGGTTACTTGTAACCATATTTGCCGGTTACTTCTGGAAGACAGCAGCAGAAGCTTCCGGTCTGAAATCAGGCTGGTTCAAAGTTTGGCTGTTCATGCTGCGCTATGTGGCACCAATTCTGGTACTTCTGGTGTTGCTGCACACATCCGGTATTATTCACTTCTAAAGTGTACAGGATAGGGAATGAGCATCATGAAGCTTACACAGATTTACCAAGCATAAAACCTCTTGGAAGAATTGCAAAAGCCCTTGTGTTCCAACGACAATTTTGGGACAATACGGAGTAGAGGTTTTTTTGGAATAAAAACCGATGAGCCATATGCTTTTTTTCGAAAAGAGGACTGCGTAATGAACCAATCATCCATTTATGGATTAACATTAGAGCAATTACGTTCCTGGTTGCCGGAACACGGGCAGAAGAAATCCCGTGCCTCCCGCATCTGGGAATGGTTATATCAAGAGCGTGTGCATCAGTTTACAGACATGACCGATGTGCGCCAGGAATGTCTGGACGTGATCTCCGAACACTTCACGATGAACTCTCTGAGTGAACATGTGAAGCAGGAATCGGCAGACGGTACAGTGAAGTTTTTGCTGCGTTTGCAGGATGGAAACCTGATCGAAACGGTACTCATGCGTCAAAAGTACGGTCTCACTGTATGTGTGACCACCCAGGTGGGCTGTAATATCGGCTGCAGCTTCTGCGCGAGTGGATTGATCAAGAAAAGCCGTGACCTGACTGGTGGCGAGATTGTAGAACAGATCATGCATGTGCAGCGGCATCTCGATGCAGCAGGTCAAGGTGAGCGAGTTACCAACGTTGTTGTAATGGGAATCGGTGAGCCATTCGATAACTTCCAGAACATGACGGATTTCATCGAAGTGATCAAGGAGCGCAAAGGGCTTGCCATTGCTGCGAAGCGGATCACCGTGTCCACGAGTGGTTTGCCAGACAAGATCAAAGAGTTTGCAGACAGCAGTCTCCAGGTCAATCTGGCCATTTCCCTCCATGCACCGAATAATGAGCTGCGTACACACATCATGAAGATCAACCGGGCGTTCCCGATTGAGCAGTTGATGGATGCTGTTGATTACTATCTAGCAACAACGAATAAACGCATCATGTTCGAGTACATCCTGCTACGTGATGTGAACGACCAACGCGAGCATGCTGCTGAGCTGGCTGAACTGCTGTCCAGTCGGAAGAGTATGGTCAGTGTTAACCTGATTCCATACAATCCGGTGGATGAGCATAGCCAGTATCAACGGAGCACAGAGGAATCCATTCTGGGTTTCTATGATACGCTCAAAAAGAACAACATTAACGCTACGGTGCGTATGGAGCATGGTACAGATATCGATGCAGCCTGCGGACAATTGCGTAGTAAACAGATGAAAAATAACGCGCCTGGTCCGCAATCGGGTCGCCTCGCTCTTGGCTAGGTATGTTCCGGGATACTCATCCTGCTGGATGGGAACTGAACGTTTCAGTTGCTCGGTTTGCCTATAACAAAGAACGCCTATGGTATGCTCAACCTGTGAGCGACATAGGCGTTCTTTGATTTATTTCATTTATTTAAGTGGTTTGACCATCAGTAGATGCGGAATGCCATCTTCCAAAAATACATCGGATGCTGGCGTGTACCCCAGACGTTCATAGAAACCGGAGGCTTGCACCTGCGCGTGTAGCTTGGCTTTTGCCAGTCCTTGGTCTAGCGCCATTTGCTCCAGCTTGTCGATCAGTACACGGCCAAGACCATGTTTACGGTATTCCAGCATGACACAGATTCGCTCCAGCTTGGCAACGTCATCAACGATCCGCAATCGGGAGGAAGCGGCAGGCACTCCGTCTACATAGAGAAGAATGTGGCGAGCTTCCGTATCTAATGCGTCATAAGCATCGAATTCATCTTCTGCCGGAACCCCTTGCTCCTCCACAAAAATAGCCATGCGAATGGCGAAACAGGCTTCGAGTAATTCTTGATTGTTGACTTCAACAACAGTGGTGTTCATGATATGTCTCCTTTGGTTGATTATAATAGTAAGTGGGCATGGTAGACTGAAACAAAGTCATTTTCAGCAAAACCATACGCAATCCCATGCATCTCGTAGTATTATTTAAAATTAGTTATATCACTTTTTTTGTTGCGAATGCAACATAAATTTAGATGAGGATGTGAGTACGTTGAAGGACGTATTGCGTGAAATTGGCATGATTGCACGTTGTCTGGATTCCATTAGTAATGTTGAATTCCAACATTTGAATTTATCACGGGGGCAGTATCTCTACCTTTATCGCATATGTGAGAACCCGGGAATTATCCCGAACCAGCTCGCTGAACTCATCAAGGTTGACCGAACTACGGCAGCTCGTGCAATCAGCAAACTGGAATCCGACGGATTTATTAGTAAGCGTTCGGCGGTGGATAACAAAAAAAATAAAGAGTTATATCCAACAGAGGCTGGTCTGGAGGCGTGGGAGTTTATACGCAGAGAAGGGGTGCACTCTGATCAAGTTACACTGGCGGGATTAACGAAAGAAGAGATCGAGACGGCCGTCTCTTTGTTACGCCGGATGCGTCATAACATTGAGGTTGATTGGCGGTTCGTGAAGAAGGGTGGGCGTAGACCGTATATGGATCAGGAGGAATGATCAGCTCCTCGATCGATCACTTTCGAGGAAGAATACAGGAGGACAACATGAGGAACATAAGCCGGAAAGGACTGCTATGGCTGCTTATTGTCGTTGCTAGTATTACGGCAGGGTCGATGATCTATATAAAGGGGCAATGGGTAGTGGATGAACGTTCTCCAACGGTTGCATTTGTGCAGCATCATATGACCAATCCGAACGGTACGCTGGCTTCTTACCTACAGGATGCTACATCGGAGGAACCTGATATTGTAGCAGGACGGGAAGCATTATCAGAGTCCCTGGGATTATGGATGCAATACGCTATCGCCAAGAACGATGAGGCGTTGTTCAAGCAAAACTATGATCTGCTAACGACCTATTATCTAATGCCGCAGAAATATATAGCCTGGAAGCTTGATGCTGAAGGGGAATCTTCGGTGACTACCAATGCGCTAGGGGATGATCTGCGAATCATAGGTGCGTTGCTATCGGCTGCTGAACTGTGGGAACAGGACAAGGCCAGCGTACTAGAGACGGCTGCCGAACTCACCAAAACACTGAATCAGTCGGTGCAGATGGAAGGCTATTATGTCGATTTTCATGATTTCTCGAATGGAATTTCATCGGATACCTTAAGTTTGGCTTACGTGGATTTACCAGCGTTGAAAGCGATGGAGCAGTATGAATTGATTGAGCCAGGGACGTACGAGAAGTACGAGTATTTGCTAAAAAGCATGCCGGATGATGGTGTATTCTATCCCAAATCGTTCAATGTGACCTCCAAAACGTATATCTATGATGACAAGGTAAACCTGATTGATCAATTAATTGTGGCGAATCATCTGGCAACAACCAGTCACCAACCGGATAAGCTCATTTCTTTCCTGAAGAAAGAATTTAAGACCCGGAAGCAGCTAGCTGGACAATATAAACGAAGTGACCATACACCCGTCGTTGCGTATGAATCTCCATCTGTATATGGACTTGCGATTCTACTTGCGATCAAGTCAGGTGATCCAAAATGGGCTAAACAACTGTATAACCATATGATCACATTCCGAAGCCAGGATCCCAATTATCCCGGTGGTTACGTATTTAACGGGAACACACATGCTTTTGATAACCTTTTTCCATTAATTGCTGAGACAGAATTGCAAAAATACCTTCGAAAGTAATCATTCTGTCATCTTATAAGATGGTGAATATGGTAGCATATATTTTGCATTATTTTGTCGAAAAGTGGTGAAATACTCAGTAGGGTGTATAAATAACAAAATTTACATGTAGAAAGGAGAGAATGATGAGAAATAAAGCACCTATTCGCCGTATTGGATGGGGATATGCCAGCTTGATTGGATTAGCCGTAATTCAGCAGCTTATTGTATATCTTAAGATTTATATGAATCAAAGTTTTACCACGTTGGATGCCATTTTTAGTATGGTGTCACTAGGTGCACTGGTTCTAGGTTTTATACTACCTGTCGGTGTGTCAGTTGTTGTCGTATTTGTGTACCTGGTTACTTACTTTGTGTGGTTGGTAACTTATGCCGATGTTAATGTGCTTACATTCTCATGGTGGTTACTCATTCCCGCTAATGTTGCTGTGGCTGCATTCATTAAGGCGAGTCTTGTGCGGAGCGCACGAATTATGGATCGCTTGCAGGAGATGCAGGATCGTAATCCAGAGATCGATCTCGATACCTCTCTTGGAAACAAGGATGCACTTGCGGATACGGTTATCAAGCAGAGTAACCTTGCCAAAAGGTATTCCGAGCAGTATGGATTTAGTATGGCGATGTTTAAAATTGAATTTCTACCCTTGGTTATGGAATCTCTCGGATCAGTGAGATATGCGCAGTTTCTGTTGGAGTTGTCCAGCACGATCCAGAAGCAGATCCGATTTGAGGATTACAAATTTTTTGTAGATCGTGGGCGTTTTGTCATTCTATGTCCGATGGTGAACGTAGAGTATCTTCCGGTGCTAACTCAGCGGATCAAAACTGCGATGATGGATCTATCTTTTATTGATAAGAAGGGAAATGAACTACAGACGGTTATTCGCTCAGGAGCACTCATATTTCAGAAAGAAAATTTCAATAAATACGAAGATATTGATGCGGTTATTGCTGCGCTTGAACGGAACACAGAGACAGATCTCATTGGTGAATATATCTAAACTAGCTAGAAGGAGAGAAGCTCCGTGAACTATGTAACCTGGTTCATCCCTATATGTATCGCTATAAGCTGTATTTTTATGGTGTGTACAATAGGCTTAACGATTGCCACGCTTCGATTCCGTTCGAAAGTCTATCGCAAATATGATCGGAGGAAATGAAGTGGCTGATATTCTTTTACTGTTATCAATTTTTAGTATCTGGATAGCTGTATTTGAGTCCATCCTCATCATGACGGGAGCCATTCGTTTCATTCATAAACAGGAGAAAATAGGCGTTCATATTCCTAAAGATATGGATCATTATCCGACAGTAACGGTTATGGTACCTGCTCATAATGAGGGTTTGGTCATTGTAGCTACCGTGGAACATATATTGCAGATGAATTATCCCGAAGAGAAGGTACAGGTTATTGTTATTGCCGATAACTGCACAGATGATACCGCGGCGAAGCTGCATGCCTTCCTAAGCAAAACCCGTTATGTCCATCGTGATGTGACTGTGATGGAGCGCAAAGGAACTGGAGGAAAGTCCGGTGCATTAAATGACGGATTGGAGCTAGCAACAGGGGAATGGATTTGCATTTTCGATGCTGATGCAGCTCCAGAGCGCAATTCGTTAATGTTTCTAGCACAGAAGTCATTGGAAGACCCTGAGAAGTATGGCGTCGTATATGGAAGAAACAAAGCTCGGAACAGAGGGCAGAACTTCCTCTCCAAATGTATTAACTTGGAGCTTGTTACGGCACAACGTGTCTATCACACCGGCCTCTGGGAGTTGTTCAAGCTAGGCACCATTCCAGGTACAAACTATATTATTAAAACAGAACTCATCCGTGAGATCGGTGGTTGGGATGTTACAGCCATTACCGAAGACACAGCACTTTCTTTTGACATTCTCGCTCGCGGGCAATTAATTGCACTGGCTCCCCAAGCTGAGGCGTACCAACAGGAGCCTGAGAAGCTCAGTGTATACATGAAACAGCGTGAACGTTGGGCAAAAGGAAACTACCAGGTGGTTATGGATAATTTTCTGAACCTGTTCAACCGCACAAACTGGCGTAGTAAGGTATTATTGCTCTACTATGCTATCAGCTATTTTTGGTTTATGATTGCGATCATCGTATCGGATATTATTTTTATCGTTAACCTCGTGTTTCGTATCATCGGTATATTTAATCCAGCGGTAAGTTCTCCGTTCCAGTTCTCTGGAGACGTGTATGTGTATCTTGTCATCGCTTGGGCATTAATGTACTACATTTATGTGCTGCAGATTAATCTCGCCCTGGCTTCTGATATTGGACAGAGCAATATACGCAATTTCATATATGCCTGCCTATCTTACTTTACCTATGCACAGTTATTTATCCTCATCTCCGTTAAGGCATCTTATTCGTTAACGATGGATAAGATTCGGAAGCGTGAGAGCAAGTGGTATAAGACACAACGTTTTGGATAATCAACATCATTCTAACGCCATCAGGCTACTTTCTGAACATTTCGGAAAGTGGCCTTTTGCCATAGGTGGACGGGTTTACAGACTTCAGGTATACTCATGCGAGCGAATATATAGAGGTTGTTCAAAAAGCACATATAGGAGGCGATGGGGCTGGTTAACAGGGGATCGGATTTCTATGATAATGAGGCTAACTTTGAGAAGTATATGGAGCGACGGCGGTGGCAGGAGAATGCGAACGATACGCTGGAGAAGCCCATTATGCTGGAGTTAATTGGGGACGTCGCAGGCAAAAGCGTATTAGATCTAGGATGTGGTGATGCCAAGTTTGGTGCAGAATTGCTTGGAGTGAAACATCAGGCGGCTAGCTACACCGGGGTTGAGGGATCGGTCAATATGGTAGATGCAGCTCGTGAGTCGATTAAAGGCATGAATGCTCAGATCA
Source organism: Paenibacillus sp. DCT19 (assembly GCF_003268635.1). Taxonomy (NCBI): domain Bacteria; kingdom Bacillati; phylum Bacillota; class Bacilli; order Caryophanales; family Paenibacillaceae; genus Paenibacillus; species Paenibacillus sp. DCT19. The sequence goes on along the minus strand of NZ_CP029639.1, from coordinate 6,425,366 downwards.
AGCAAGCGTTCCTTGAGGACTGGAATGATGAGGCGCAGACCTATGACGTGGCAATATCCAGATTAGCCATTCACTACATCGAAGATATAGATAGCCTATTCCAAAAGGTGTATCACACCTTAAAGGCCGGAGGAACGTTCAGTTTTTCGGTTGAACATCCAGTAATCACATCCACCTTACAGCCTTCAGGTACTCGCACGAACTGGATCGTAGATCAATATTTCATCGAAGGGTTTCGAGAGCAACAGTGGTTAGGTGGTTCGGTGAAGAAGATGCACCGTGCACTTGAATCATACTACATAGCATTACAGAAGGCGGGTTTCCGTGTGGAGCATCTACGGGAGTCAGCACCACAGCGTCAGCATTTTGTGAATGAAGAGACGTATCTGCGGCGTCAGCGGATTCCGCTATTTTTATTCTTATCAGCTCGCAAATAAAAGGATGAACTTGCACAGCTTACTGTGGATAATTCATCTAAGCGACATCAGCCCAAACATCTATCCACATGTGGATAAGAGGTTTGGGCTGATGAATTAGAGCACTATACACAGAAATGTGTGTACAACATAGCAATAGATGTTGATGAAATAAGCTAATTATTGTTCTGCTGCCCTGACATACACACGATCCCCATGTCGATCAACCTCAACTGGAGCTTCGAAGAATTGACTGAGCACGTCGGCATTCATCAACTCGCTGGTTAACCCCTGGTTTACAACCTCACCTCTACGAAGTAGCAGACTATGGCTAAATACAGGCAAAATCTCTTCTGTATGATGTGTAACATAAATGAGAGAAGGAGCATCAGGACGCAGGGTCAGATTATGAATGCTCTCCAGTAGTCGTTCTCTAGAGAATAGATCAAGGCCATTGCAAGGCTCGTCCAGAATCAGGATACGTGGGTTGGCCATCAGCGCTCTCGCAATGAGTAGCTTCTGCTTCTCCCCTTGAGAACATGTGCGATACTCTCGATCCCATAGATGTTGGCAGCCGAGCGTATTCATCAGCTCTTTCGCCTGTTCGAGATCCTCATCCGAACATTGATCATACAGCCCAATGGTGGCATGCTTTCCACTAATAACAACATGCTGCGTTCGGTCGCTTCCATGTAATTTCTCCTGTAGTGAAGAGCTGACCCATCCAATCGACTTCCGAAGCTGCCGCAAATCGACATCCCCGTAGGCATGTCCAAGCACAGAGATCTTACCTTCAGACGGCCATTGATAGCCGGTAATCATGTTAAGCAGTGTCGTTTTCCCTGAACCATTCAGACCGAGAAGTGCCCAATGCTCACCCTTGCGGACGGACCAACGGACATCATTCAACAAGGTAAGCGCTCCTCTTCGCCAGGACACGTGCTGCACATCAATTATCATATTCATTCCTTCTTTCTGTATCCTCGCTTTATTTATTGTAGTCACAAAAAGGGGAAGGTTTCAACGGTCATCACGCTGTTCTTGTTCGATCCCTGCGCAGAAATACAGCACACACACCAAGCAGTGGTAAAAACGAACATAACTTGATAACAAACGCAACGCTGGTCACATCAATTAAAGAACCTAACACAACCGAGCCAAGTCCAGCCATGCCAAACGACAGGCCAAAAAACAATCCGGATACCGTTCCAATATGACGAGGAAGCAATTCCTGTGCATAAACAATGATGACGCTGAAGCCGGACATCAGAATTAGTCCAATCATTCCGCACAACACCATGGACAGGACGGGTCCTGCATAAGGCAGTAACAGGGAGAACGGTGCGGTGCCCGCAATGGAGAACCAGATCATCGGTTTACGTCCATAGCGATCAGCGAGTGGGCCGCCGAGCAGGGTTCCGACCATGCCTGCGAATTGCAGAACGAACAGACAGATCTGCGCTTGGGAGAGAGGCAAGTGATACGCGTCGGCATAATAGAAGGCGTAGTATCCGGTCATGCCAGCGATATATACGAACTTGGAGAACAGCAGCAGGATGAGAATTCCCATTGTAAAAGCGATGAATCCCCTGCTCATAGGTCGAGCTACCGACTCTGCGCCGCTTGATTTTAGAGGCTGTTGCTGACGAATGCGAGTCTCGGCAAGCTTGTCTCTGTACCAGCGACTGACATAAGACTGAATAACAATGCCGATCAGGGCAAAACCCATCAGCCACAGAAAACTACGCTGCCCATGTGGCAGCAGGATAAAGGCAACCAGCAATGGAGCAAGTGCCTGCCCCGTGTTGCCTCCTACCTGGAAGATCGACTGCGCCATGCCGCGTCCACGTCCGGCTGCCATATGCGCCACGCGTGAGGATTCGGGATGGAGGATGGATGAGCCGATACCAATCAGTGCTGCCGAAACAAGCAGCATCCATAACTCGGAAGACAAGGCTAAGCCAAGAACACCGACCAGGGAGAATAACATGCCTCCGGGGAGCAGGATGGGCATTGGCCTACGATCTGACATATAACCGACCAGTGGCTGAAGAACGGATGCGGTAATATTCAGGGTGAAGGCAATCCAGCCCATCTGGGCGAAACTGAGCTGCATGGTCTGCTGGAACAGCGGGAACGCGGATGGAACAACCGTCTGCACCGCATCATTCAGCAGATGGGCGAAACTAACTCCGGCGAGTGCCCAATTGGCGGAGGAGTTGATTTGCATTTTGCTTAAAGTGGCCTGAGCCATGGGAGATCACCTCGAATTATTTTTTTCTATGATAAAAGATGGGGCAGATCATGTCTTTGTGAAAAGTGCTTGGAAAGTGAGCACGATTTGCTATAATGTCAGCAGGTGAGGAAACGATGGAATTAAACATGACGCTAAATGGGTTGGAATTATGGAAAGCTACTGGTGGATTCGCGAATGAGCCTCATGTACATAACGACTGGTATCAGCTAACTCTGCCGGTCAGAGGCCAATGTTATCTGGTACAGGAACAGCATGCATACCCTCTGAAAGCAGGCATGGGGATTGTTGCCCATCCTCAAATGGAGCATAATTTTGAAATAGGTTCAGATTCGGCTGTCATAGTGATCAAGTTCCGTAAACCGCCTTTAGGAAGTTACGAAGGCGCGGAGTTAAGTGGGGGACGGACTGAGTTTCGGCTTGCCCAGACTTTCGATCCTGCGGAGATCAGTAGCTTGTTTCGAAGCTGGCATTCCATTTTGTTAGATGACATGCCCGATTTGCTGCGAGTACAGGAAACAGAACTAGCGATTGAGACATATCTAAGACGTATGTTGATGGGGCAGGAAAATGAAATAGAAACGGTAGATACCGGTACATTCATTGATCCTCATCTCCGCCGAGTGCTTGATTACATTCACAGTGCCTACACAGGCCCAATGGATATTGATTCGATGGCGGTGGTTGCGCATCAGAGCCGGTATCATTTTATGCGTTCTTTCAAGGCTCTTACGGGATCAACACCTTATCAATATTTGCTGAATTTGCGGGTAGAAGAAGCGTCCAGAAGGCTCCGCCTTACGACTGATTCAGTAACCACAATCAGTTATGAGCTGGGATTCTCCAGCGTCAGCCAGTTGTATAGAGCTTTTCAGCGAGTGTATGTTATGACACCGATGGAATATCGGAATCAGGTCTAAATTATCATGGGCAGTCTCGCGTATGCGAGACTGCATTCAAGAAAGTTACAGCTGGAAACTGATTTTTGTTGTTGCCAAACAAGTTAGACTTTGCTAAGATGATTAAAAGTTTATGTAAGCGTATACATTTAAGTTAAAATTACAACGTTGTAATTATGGACGTAGATTATTAACCCAGCTTCACACCATCAGAGTATATAGCACTTTATGCTAATTTAATAATGTTTATTAACTATAATAAATTTGCTGAGTAGGTGTGATTATGGAAAAAAGATTTAATTCTATCCAAAAATTCAAACGTTGTAATTTTATTTCGAGGGGATTGATTCAAGGTGAAAAAACGGATGTCCACGTTGTTCAGCCTAGTCAAACGGGATAAGTATTTGCTGCTTATGTTCTCTCCAATCTTTCTGTATTACGTGATTTTCATGTACGTCCCCATGCCGGGCATTCTGCTCGCCTTTCGGAATTTCATCCCCGGTCAGGGAATGTTCAGTGGGGAATGGGTTGGTCTAAGGTGGTTTGATCAGTTTGTGAATTCCATCTACTTCTGGAGGCTGCTACGCAACACGTTCCTACTCGCCTTCCTGCCGCTTCTATTCGGATTCTCCATCCCCATCCTGTTCGCTGTCTGTATCGTTGAGATCAAGAATCGAACCTTCAAGCGATTTGCCCAGACCGTAACTTATCTTCCGCACTTTATCTCCACCGTCGTTGTTGCAGGCATGATTATCAATTTTCTGTCCCCTACAGACGGAATCGTCAACACCCTGATCGCCAAGCTTGGTATGGAAAAAGTGAACTTCATGATGGACGCCGGATGGTTCCGCACCATCTTCACCAGCTCGGATATATGGCAGAGCTTCGGCTTCAGCTCCATTATCTACATTGCCGCAATTATGGGCATAGACCCTGAGATGTATGATTCCGGCAAGATTGATGGAGTCAACAAATTTCAAGAGCTGTGGCATCTGACTCTTCCAAGTATCAAACCAACGATTGTCATTCTGTTGCTCCTGTCGCTAGGTGGAATTATGAGCGTAGGCTTCGAGAAAGTATATCTGCTCTATAACGGAGCTACCTACGAGACGGCCGATGTATTATCCACTTACGTATACCGGATGGGGATTGAAGGGCAGAATTACGGTTTTGCAACAGCTGTAGGTCTGTTTAACTCCATCATCACGTTTGTGCTTGTATTTGCAGCCAATTCAATGACTCGGCGATTGACCAAGATGTCACTCTGGTAAGACCATTCCCCCAAAGGAGATCTGATATGCAAAAATCGAGAAGTGACCGGTTATTCTATGCATTTATCTATTTGCTGACCATCTTGGCAGTCGCTGTTACGTTATATCCTTTTCTGTACGTTGTTAGTATTTCATTCAGTTCGGTGGAAGCCATCGACAAACAACAAGTGGTCTTGTGGCCTGTAGGCTTTACGCTATCGGGTTATAAAATGGTGCTGCAATATAGCGAGTTATGGGTCTCTTTTTACAATACCCTGTGGTACACCGTCGTAGGTACGCTGCTCAATATTGTAGCGACCTGTTTAGCGGCATTCCCGTTATCCAGACAGCAATTTTTCCTGCGTAGAAAGTTGAACTTTTTCATCGCCTTTACGATGTATTTCTCGGGTGGACTCATTCCCGTCTACATGTTGATTACATCTCTCGGACTGTACAATACACGCTGGGTCATGGTGTTGCCTGTGCTGGTCATTACATTTAACGTGATGATCTGTCGCTCTGCATTTGAAGGCATTCCGAATGAGATTTTCGAGAGCGCAAGCATCGACGGTGCCAACGAAATGACCATGCTATACCGCCTGGCGGTGCCTATTATCAAGCCAACATTAGCTGTTCTAACGCTGTATTATGCCGTATTTCACTGGAACAATTTCTTCTCTGCGCTACTATATCTCGGCAAGCAGGATATGCAGCCCTTACAGATGTTCTTACGCCGAGTATTGATCATGGCCTCACCTGAGGTGATGCAGAAGATGGGAGGTACCATGACTTCAGGTGCGCTGGCAGTCTCAACACTTCAAGTCCGGTACGTATCTATTGTGGTCAGCATTCTGCCGATTGTATCGATCTACCCATTTATCCAACGGTACTTCGTCAAGGGGATTACCCTCGGAGCCGTGAAAGGATAGCCTTACAACTTGATCACCGTATGACCCAGGTTGTTCATAACAAGGAGGATTAGCGGATGAGAATTAGAGGAGCAGGAAGAAAAAGTGTCATTGCAGCAATATTGGCAATCAGTTTAGCAGGATGTAGTGGCGGCGCAGGAACAGGAACCGATGCAGAGAATGCCCCAACAAGCTCAGAACCAGCATTCAATTACACCGGAGCAGGGCCGGTGACCGATCAGCCTGATGCGAAGCTGTCCATTCTTGGAACGAATGCGTGGACGACCAACGTTGATCTATCTACCGCCGCCATTGTCAAAAAAATTGAGAGTAATGCAGGGGTTGAGGTTGATTGGGATCTGATTCCGCCCCAGAACTATGCGGATGCAGTCAATCCACGGCTGGCAGCAGGCACTGGCTTACCAGATATCGTCTACTTGCCGGATCAGGATCAGCTTATGAAATACATTAATAGTGGATTGTTTATTCCACTGAATGAGCTGGTGGATAAGTACGGGGTGAACCTCAAAAAAATATATGAACAATCCCCCTCTGTCAAAGCCAGTTTAACAACGCCAGATGGTAAAATGTATTATGTGCCACAGCAAACGCTGACCAAAAACTATATGCCTGTATTTATGCTTAATCAGCGCTGGCTGAAGAAGCTCGGCTTGAACGAGCCAACAACGCTGGATGAGTTCACAGCAATGCTGCGCAAATTCAAGACCGATGATCCGAATGGCAATGGGCAGGCGGATGAAATTCCATTGTCCATGGAATCCAAGTTTATTCCGATGGCATTTGGACCAGTATTTGGTTTGGATCTGTCGAACCAATTCTACGCTGACGATCAAGGCAAGGTCCATTTCAGCTATTATGAGCCTGCCTATAAGGAATATTTGACCTATCTGAACGGGCTTTATAAGGAAGGTCTGCTCGGTGTAGATTATGCCAGCACAACGAGTGATCAGGTAACTTCTCGGATCTCGCAGGATTTAACAGGTGCAACGTTTAATTTTAGTTGGTATATGTCGATGGTCTACAGTCCGCTGTACAAGGATTACGACCCGGCTGAGCCCATTTTCAAAGGTATCCTGCCGTTAAAAGGGCCGCATGGTGACCAGTTCTATATTGGACGTACACCGGTGAGTGGCATTTTCGGGATTACCCGGGACAGTAAAAATCCAGAGCTAGCTTTCCGTTTCCTGGATTATGCGGTAAGTGAGGAAGCACAGACGTATTACACATGGGGCATCAAGGATGACACATACACCGAAGAAAATGGCGTAAAGACCTTCACGGATAAAGGTAAAGACAACGAATACATTCAGAAGCTCGGTATTGGGCCGGTCAATCTGCCGAATATCCAATCTACCGATTCTGCGGATTCCGTCGTAGCAGAGTGGCATGCCAAGCTTGATAAGGAAATGGAACCGTATATCCGTGAGCCCTTCCCGTTTGTGTATGCTCTGCCAGATGAAGCTAGCGTAGAGAGCATGTCCATGCCGGATATTACGACATATGTGGAAGAAATGAACTTCAAGTTTATTAGTGGAGATACAAGTCTAGATCAGTTCGATAGTTATATTGAAACATTAAAGAAAATGAACATTGAGCAAGTTATTGCCGGCAGACAGGCGCAATATGACCGGTATAAGGCTGCACAGCAATAAGTTTCCCAAGGTATGAGAGGTGTTGATTGATTTTGATAACCATTAAGGACATTGCCAAACTGGCAGGGGTGAGCTATAGCACGGTATCCAAGGCGCTCAACGGTGATCCTCGAATCAAACCTGCGACGAGACAGAAAGTGCTCGCGGTGGCAGAGAAGCACCAGTATCGAAAAAACATTATGGCTCAGCAGCTCTCCACTGGCAGAAGCAACATCATTGGCTTTGTTCTTGATGAACTGAGCAATCCATTGTTCTCCAACATATCAGGCAATTTGCATGCGGAACTCAAGAAACGGGGCTACCAGATGATCCTCGTTGTAGCGGATGATGGAGTGGATATATTCAGTCAGTTACGTGTGGACGGCTGTATCCTCTGGGATTACGCGCTCGAAGATCGGGAAGCCTTCTGGAAAAAGTTCGCTACCTTGAACATGCCTTGTTTTGTACTCGGTACGGATGAAGCCCCGAATTCACCTTACATCAAGATTGATCGCAAAGAAGGAATCTACAAGGCTGTACAGCACCTTCAATCCCTGGGACATAGTCGAATCGGATTCATCGGAAACTCCCAGAATATCAAGCTGGAGGGATACCGGGAAGCGTTGCAGCGTACAGGTCTTGAATTTGAACCTCACGATGTGTTGCCTGCGCACTCATCGTGGGAGGACGGATATTTTGCCATTCGAAATTATTCATTTGGGTCGGAATCACCAACAGCGTTTATCGGGCTGAACAACCTGGTGACCCGGGGGCGCTGCGTGCGCTTCTCGAAGCCGGTTATAACGTGCCTAAGGATATATCATTAATTGGTTATGATGATCTGCCGGATATGCAGTACGCCGAAGTCGCGCTCACCACGATTGGTCCACCGCTGGAGGAACTGGCGGCACAGGCAGCAGAGTTAATCGTATCGTTGATTCGCGGCGAGCAGAGGGAGTATCCGGTGGTGATTCAACCGCAGCTGAATCACCGCAGTTCAACGGCAGTTTCTCGGAAGCGATTACCTGAACATCAATAACGAATAACAGGTATTTTGGTCGTTTGAGGATCGAGTTTGCAATATACATTACCGTATCACATCCTAGGAGGTTGGTTTTTATGCCAATACAGACGCAGTTATCCTGGTCTGAACGAATAGCAGAGACAATTGTAGAGCAATGTGACAATGACGGTTATCATGCATTTCCTTCTGAACGCTGGGCTTATGTTCAAGGCATGACTCTTATGGCGATGGCGCAAACGGGTGAACAGTATGGCAGAGGCGAATATATCGATTTTATGAAGCGGCATATGGATCTATATATTCATAAGGATGGTTCGATCGCGACGTATTCGCTTGAAGAATACAACCTGGATCAGATTAATCAGGGTAAGAATCTATTTCGGCTGATGGAAGATGCCGAAGATCAGCGTTATGAGGAAGCGGCGCATCTACTCGCGGCACAACTGGCGGGGCAGCCAAGAACATCGGAAGGTGGCTTTTGGCACAAAAAAATCTATCCATTCCAGATGTGGCTGGATGGACTGTACATGTCCTCCCCTTTTCTCGCACAATACGCGAAAAAATTCAATCGCCCGGAATTATGGGATGAGGTCGCTCATCAGATTTTGCTGGTTGAACGTAAGACACGTGATCCGCGAACAGGTCTGCTCTATCATGGATGGGATGAATCGAAGGAGCAGGTGTGGGCAGACTCTACGACAGGATGTTCCGCACACTTCTGGAGTCGAGCTATGGGTTGGTATGCGATGGCCATCGTGGACAGTATAGAACATTTCCCAATCCATCACCCGAAGCGGGGAACGATTATTGGTATCTTCGAGCGGATGTGTAACGCATTGGTACGCGTGCAGGAGCAGGATAGTGGTCTTTGGTTCCAGGTGCTGGATCAAGGGTTCCGCAAAGGCAACTATCTGGAAGCTTCAGGTTCCAGTATGTTTGTGTATGCACTCGCTAAAGGTGTGCGCTTGCGTTATTTGGAGCCACAGTTCAAGCAAGCGGCTGAGAAAGGATGGCAAGGTCTAACATCTCGGTTGGTAGAAGAGACGGCAGATGGGGTGAAGCTGAACAGCATATGTCATGGGGCAGGACTCAGTCTTGATCGAGACGGATCGTACAGCTATTACGTAAGTGAGCAGATAGTTAGTGACTCCTTCATGGGTACAGCACCACTGCTACTGGCCGCGCTGGAAATGGAGCGATTGTCATGACAAAACCCATGCTGCCACCCACAGATTCGAACCAGGACACCTTGTGTTATACCGTGGCAACTGACGGAAGTGGTGATTACAAGACCATTCAGGCTGCGATTGATGCAATTCCTGATCATTCTAAAGGCAGGCTAGAGATTCGCATTAAGCCAGGTGTGTATGTTGAGAAGCTGCATATTGAGAAGCCTATGGTTCACCTCATCGGTGAGGGAGCCGAGCAGACGATCATCACGTATGATGACTATGCCCTCAAGACGTTCCCGAATGGCGAGCTTTATCATACCTTTCACTCTTATACTGTGCTTGTTGGGTCTGATGACTTTACCGCAGAAGGACTCTCGTTCGTAAACTCAGCGGGGCCAGGGAAGGTGGTTGGTCAGGCTCTAGCCATCTATGTTGATGGAGACCGGGCAGCCTTCCGGAACTGCCGATTCATTGGGCACCAGGATACAATCTTCACCGGGCCGCTCCCGGAGCAACCGTTAGATCGAAGCTTTTTTGGCGGTCCTCGCGATGGGGCTGAGCGGCGTAAGCTACGACAGTATTATGAAGGCTGCTACATTGAGGGCGATGTAGATTTTATTTTTGGCTCGGCGACAGCGGTATTCAAAGATTGTGAGATCTTCTCTAAAGTTCGTGTGTCTGGTACGGATCAGGCAAAGGCAGAAGTGCAGGGCTATGTTACCGCAGCTTCCACGCCTGAAGATGTGAAGTATGGTTATGTGTTCATTGACTGTGATCTGACCAGCAACGCACCTCCTGAATCGGTGTATCTTGGGCGGCCTTGGCGCAATTACGCAAAAGTGTGCTTCCTCAAGTGCTGGATTGGAGCCCATGTGAAGCAGGAAGGCTGGCATAACTGGAATAAAACAGATGCAGAGAGCACGGTGGTATTCGCAGAATATAACAGTTCAGGGCCAGGAAAGGCACAAGCAGGAGCTCGTGTACCTTGGGCGAACCTTCTAACGGATGAGGAAGCGGCTGAATATACGGTACCTCTTATTTTGTCGGGTGAGGATGATTGGCAACCTTTCCGTGCCTCCACCCCGATTCAGAAGCCAAGCGGTTAGCATACTTATCCGCATGTGTCCGTGAATCATATTTTAGCTGTAGAGAGCGTTGCTCTCGTATTAACTATATTCCCTACATTGAAGTTTCTGAGATTGTACGAAAAGCCTCCATACCTTACGCCATGGCGTAGATATGGAGGCTTTATGGATATGATTAACTGGAGATATCTAATTTAACCCATTAGAAATTAAAGTTATCCGGGTCAGGGCCAACGCGTTGATCTTCATTCAGCGCATTGATTCGTTCCATCTCTTCAGAAGATAGCTCGAAATCATAGATCGAAGCATTCTCTTCAATGCGATGCGCCTTAGTGGATTTCGGAATCGTAATGACACCGTTTTGTAGATCCCAACGCAAAATGATCTGTGCAACGGATTTACCTTTTGCTGATGCAATCTCTGTAAGCACTGGGTTGTCCAACAGCTGACCCTGCATGAGCGGCGACCATGCTTCAAGTTGAATGTTGTGTTCTTCACAGAAAGCTTTCAGTTTCATCTGCGTCAGACGAGGGTGGTATTCCACCTGATTCACCATAGGGGTGATCGTAGCGTCCTGCATGAGATCCTGCAAATGATGAATCTGGAAGTTACTTACTCCGATTGCTCTAATCCGTCCAGCTTGGTAAAGCTCCTCGATGGCTTTCCATGCAGCTTTGTATTTACCCGCTTTTGGCCAGTGAATCAGATATAGATCTAAGACGTCGAGTCCCAGCTTATTCATCGTTGTATCAAAAGCGGCAAGTGTTTCTTCGTATCCAAGGTCGGCATTCCATACTTTGGACGTGATAAAGAGGTCTTCGCGCTTAAGGTTGTTCTCTTGTAATGCTTCAGCAATCGCTTGCCCTACGCCAGCTTCATTGCCATATACCGCAGCAGTATCAATACTGCGATAACCATGTTTAATGGCATGTTTAACCGCTGAGATTAATTCTGCTCCTTCTTCTACTTTAAATACACCGAGTCCAAACCAAGGCATGTGAACGCCGTTATGCAATGTTGTTGTCGATTGTAGGTTATGTGCTGTTGTCATTAAAATGTCCTCCTTGATGTGTATACAATTCGTTACTTCATGCAGAATTGCTATTATTTCATGATACAAAATCAAATCATAGTAGATCAAATTGGAATCAACGTATATTATATAACTATACACTTTTTTGAAACCGGTTCCCTACTCAAGATAAGCTCCTAGATTAGAGAGTATCTTGATTCGTAGACTTTAATGAGAGACGTTACTCATGAGCCGGTACATTCATTTCTTTACGGTTCAGTACTCTCGCCCAAGCGGTTAGGATGACCGCAACGAGCACCATAAGTGCACCTACCCATGTTGTATGGATTAAGCCTATGGAGTCGGTGATTACACCACCGAGATAGGCGCCAATGGCAATACCTGCGTTAAAGGCGGCGATGTTAAATGCTGAGGCTACGTCTTTCGCCTGCGGTGCATACCGCTCTGCGAGTGTCACTACATGCATCTGTAATCCGGGTACATTCATGAAAGCAAGCAGCCCCATCCCTAGAATGGTAACCAATGCTGCTGTTTGGAAGGGAACTGTGAAATATAGTATACCCAGAATGACGGTTTGGATCATAAACATGTAAAAAAGTGCCCGCAGTGGACTACGGTTGGCTGCTTTTCCACCAAGGATATTACCGATTGCAATAGCGATGCCGTACACAAGCAGAATGAGTGCCACCGTTTGCTCAGCGTACCCGCTAATATCATGCAATAGTGGAGACAGATAGGTGAAGACAACAAACGTTCCTCCATAGCCGACGGCTGTAATGGCAAAAGCAAGCAGCAATCGTCCATTGGTCACAAGTTTCAGCTGGTTCCGGAAGGCCGTGCGTGTGCCGCGCTCCAGTGTGGAGGGCACGAGCAGCAGATTGCCGACCAAAGCGATGAGCCCGATGACCACGATCAGGATAAAAGCTGCACGCCAACCCAAGTGCTGACCAATGAGGGTACCCAGAGGTACACCGGTAACGGTCGCAATGGTCAGACCGGAGAACATGATGGCGATCGCGCTAGCTCTACGATTGGCGGGTACAAGATCTGCTGCAATGGTTGAACCGATCGACATGAACACACCATGGGACAGAGCCGTGATGATCCGAGCAATAAGCAACAGCGTAACCCCGCTAGATAATGCCGCAAGCGTGTTGCCGGCAATAAAAACAAGCATGATTGCAAGTAACAACGTTTTGCGTGAGATAGTAGACGTTAGAGAGGTCAGGATGGGTGCCCCAAACGTCACGCCAAGTGCATATAAGGTAACGGTTAATCCCGCTGTGGTTACAGATATGCCTAGATCGTCTGCAATAAGCGGCAACAGACCTACGCTGATAAACTCCGTGGTGCCGATGGCAAATGCACTAATTGCGAGTGCCAGCAGCGCGAAAGTACTTCGTTTGGAACTTTGTAACATATATAGCTCAACTCCCTGGAATGTGGATTTACGTACTGGCAAATGCTATTATGAGATATTCCATACAAAATGAATAGTACGTACTTTTTAGTACCATACGTACTTTTTGGTGCCTATACCGTTAATGAAATTCACCAGGGAGGAGATATACCATGGAGAGGAAGAAGTACAACATTTCTGTTGAGGCAACCCTTGAGGTTATCGGCGGGAAATGGAAATGTGTGATTTTATGCCATCTGACCCACGGGAAGAAACGCACCAGTGATCTGAAGCGCATTATGCCCGCCATTACACAGAAGATGCTGACACAGCAATTGAGAGAGCTTGAGGATGATGGCATTGTGAATCGAATCGTGTATAACCAGGTTCCACCGAAGGTGGAGTATGAATTAAGCGATTATGGTCGGAGTTTGGAACCGATACTCAATGCATTATGCAATTGGGGCGATCAGCATATCGTAAGAGAATATGGCGATAAGGCTTTGGTGTTAGAGGACAATGGATTGAATGATTTTGGTTCTGAAGACCACAAGGAGCTGATGAAGCAATGAATTATGAGATTCTGCATCAAGGTGCGTTTGCTATGCTCAAGGTTAATCTGGAGCGCGGAGAACGGTTCAAGGCTGAGAGTGGAGCGATGGTATCTATGACCCCTACGCTTGAACTGAGAGGCTCTGCGGAAGGCGGCATGTTCGCAGGGTTTGGACGCATGATTAGTGGGGAGAAGTTCTTCTTTCAAGAGCTTACGGCAACTGGAGGATCGGGAGAGGTTCTATTATCCCCTGCAAGCATGGGAGATGTTCAAGTGGTTGAGTTAGACGGATCATACTCTCTTTATGTTCAGAAGGATGGATTTCTCGCGGGTACTGAAGGTATTCAGGTGAATAGCAAAATGCAGAATCTCAAAAAAGGTCTCTTTTCGGGAGAAGGATTCTTCATTATTGAGATCAGTGGTCGGGGAACGGTATTTCTGTCCTCGTATGGTGCAATCCATGCCATTCATCTGGCTGCGGGCGAAGAGGTGATCGTTGATAATGCGCATCTCGTTGCATGGCCTCAGTATATGAATTATCGCATTGAGAAGGCATCACAGGGCTGGCTGTCCAGCGTAACTAGTGGAGAAGGATTGGTATGCCGGTTCAGGGGAGAAGGAACGGTCTTGATCCAGAGTCGCAATCCGCAGGGGTTCGGACAATGGGTGAAGCAATTTATCCCTTCACGCTAAACAGACATGAAATAAGCTGCAAAGTTGCAACGGATAGGATGGCAAAAACGTTATAACAATAATTAATCTGTAATGCCTAGATATAGTGGTTGTCCCAAAGCGTGATAAAGCCGCCATGAGCCGGTTCTTGTGACGACCATTATTCTGTACTATTCTCTAGTATATGAAATTTAAGTAGAATTCTAAGGCATCGATGATGGAGGAATTGAGATGAGTTCACAGTTTAAAAATGCAAATGAAAGTCCAGGACACCTGCTATGGCAGGTTACAACCATGTGGAGTAAGGAAATGAGACGGGTTCTAGAGCCGCTTGGGTTAACACACCCACAATTTGTACTTCTACATGGATGCTTATGGTTGAATGAACGCGATGAAGAGGGTAATGGTATTACTCAGGTTCAAATTTCCCAATTTACTAATGTTGATGTTAATGTCACATCCCAAGTTCTTCGTGCGCTTGAAAAGAGAGGGCTGATTCAACGTACTCGTCATAAGACGGATACACGAGCAAATATTATTTCTACAACTCCAGAGGGCACGGCTCTTGCGAATCGGGGGATTCAGGTTGTAGAGGCTGCGGACAAGGCGTTTTTTGATCTGGTAAGTGATCGTAAGGAAGAGTATATGGATATTTTACGTGAGTTTATTAATCATAAATCCGAATAACGGACTTTATTGGATTTTGTATACATTATTAAACTACACATTGTAGTGAGAGAAGAAGATTATCCTACATAAAATCATACTCAACCATTGAAAACCTCCCTGACGTTGCAGCCGGGAGGTTATTTATTTTGGGCTTTAATTATTTTGCTAAACTAGCTCATAGCTTAAGAGAAATTATGATGAACTATGAACGGTTGCAAGTTTAGATTCATGGTTATTCAGTTAGCCGGTAGGTTGCAAAAGGCTCCCTATGACGGAACGAATCACTAAGCTGATCCAGTTCAGCCATCATGTCGGATGTCAGCTTGAGATCAAGGCTCTGGAGATTGTGCTCCAGTTGTTCTGTACGTGTGGCTCCAACG